>JBCCNG010000195.1:0-7546 GCA_039025955.1 Cyanobacteria bacterium P01_C01_bin.72
CCAGTATGTGCGAAGCACATACTGGCGCTAACGCGCCGCACTACTTACGAACAGACATCTTAAAAACTCCTGGTTTCCAACTAAATGCGGTTTAATTGTGCCTACCTACTTAACAATTAACTAACGGGCTTCATTACTACCACTCCATAAGCATTTGGGTTGAGGTATTTTTGAGCTGCTGTTTGTAGATCTTTAGCGGAGATAGACTGAATGTTTTGAGGATAGTTTAAAGCAGGAGCAAGATCCTGTAGCTGAGAATAGTAGTAACCATAGAGGTTAGCGCGATCGCTGGGGCGCTCATTAGCAAAGATAAAGCGGTTTGCCACTTGAGTCCGAATACGCTCAATGTCTTTACTGGCAATAGGTTCAGTTTGGATGGTGCGAAGCTGATCGGCGATCGCCTGTTCTACCACGGCGATATTTTCTGCTGGCAGTGCCGCTGAGATATAAAATACCCCTTGATGGGTTTGAGTCATGTTGCTGACTCCAATGCGGCTAACTAAGCCTTTTTCTTCCCGTAGCTCGCGAAATAGGCGAGATACCTTACCCTGTCCTAAGATTACTGCCAAAATATCTAAGGCATAGGTTTCGCCTAGGTTTTCCATCCCAGGTACGCGCCAGGTCATGATTAACCGTGCTTGCTGAAGACTCTCATCGGTATATTCACGACGAACTATTTGGGTGAAAGGTGCTTCGGGAGCAAGATCAGGCAAAGAATTTTTTTCGTATTCTGCGCGGCTACTATAATGCTGTTCAAAACTCTGAGCGACAATCTCGATCAACTCCTCTACGGGAAGATTGCCAACAACAGCCGCAGTCATCGAACTAGGTTGATACCATGCACCGTGAAAATTACGCATTTGTTGCGATCGCAAATTAGCAATCACGGATGCGGGCCCTAATACGGGACGACGATAGGGTAAGGTTTCAAAACAGGTTTCCATCGAACGATAGAAAGTGCGACGGCGGGGATTGTCTTCAGAACGACGAATTTCTTCTAAAACCACCAGCTTTTCTCGTTCAAAAGCTTCATCGACTAGGCTAGGGTTTAAAACTACATCTAGCTGAAGGGGTGCTAGTGCCGCAAAGTCTTTCGGTGCTGTGGTTATGTAATAATGCGTGTAGTCTTGGCTCGTAGCAGCATTGGTTACTGCGCCTCTTTCTTCGATTAAATGCTCAAACTCGCCAATTTCCAGATTAGGTGTGCCTTTAAACACCATATGCTCTAAAAAATGAGCCATGCCGTTAATTTCGTTGCTCTCCTTGGCAGAACCAACATTGACCCAGACATTAAGGTTTACGGCTTCGACGGGCATCTGTTCCGCAATAATAGTTAGACCATTATCAAGCTGACAGACAGTGGGAGCATTAAGTTTCGGCGGCTGCGTGAGAATAGAAGTCATTAATTAAATAGTTTTACCTATACCAAGTTTAAGAAAATTATCCCTATTCTAATCATTATTAGGCAGCAGGGGAGTAATGAGTTACTTTACTTGGCGCTGAATTAACTACTCTGGGGAGCAAAGATTAGAGATTGTGTTGAATGTCAAGTAGAATTTTTCAATTTGAGGTTTTAAATTTGAGGCGTTCTGAAATTCGCTGTGTTAAAACGGACACTTAGTAGATAATTCTGAACAACTAAAAATCAGATTGCGAAAATCTGTGCGCCATTGGCTAATTTTCAGTAACGGATACCCCAAGAGTTAAATTTCATGAGTGCAAACAGCAAGTTAGGGGAACAATTGATCTATCTGCATCGGCAGAAGTTTACTGGCGTTTTGACCATTTTATCTCAAGGCGATCGCCAAAAGTGGGAAGTATATTTTAACCAGGGACAATATCTCTGGACGGAGGGGGGCGATCATCCCAATCGCTCCTGGCGGCGCAACTTTAAGTATTATTGTCCTGGAGTTAATGCGGGGATAGTTGTCTTAAGAGAGCAGCCACAAATGCGATCGCTACACTACTGTCTACTGAATGTTTTGCTCCAGCGAAAATTGGTTGAACGCCAGCAGGTCAAGGCTCTAATTGAAAATCGGAGCCAAGAGATCTTTTTCGATCTACTGCAAAGAGAATATAACGGCACTCTTACTTACGGGACAGAGAGTACTTCCTCCCACTATCTGCTTAAAGCTGGTTTTAGCCTATCTCTGACAAACATCAATCTAGAACAGACACTCTTTAAGTCCCAGACCGCATGGTCTACTTGGGGTAGTAAGGGATTAGCTTCTTGTTCTCCCCATCATGCTCCTTTGCTAAAGCGTTACCAAGATTTACAAACTCAATTGCCAGACATAATTTTTGCCAATATGTCTCGGTTGCTCAACGGCAAAAGAACTCTCAGAGATTTGGCGATCAGAATGGATAAGAATATTTTAGATCTTACCTGTGGCATTGTGCCTTATTTTTTTAAAGGCTATCTAAGGCTATTAGAAATTGCCGACCTAACCGATGCTCAAGCTCTAAGATAAGCCATGCTGTTAGATTAAACCGTGTCTAGTTTGAAACCTGCTGAATGCAGGGAAGATTCATCACTTATCTGTCTTACTTCAGGGCGAATGGCATCGGCAAAATGTGCTAACACTCTCGCATCAATGGCATCCGTTTTAGCCAACTGTCCTGTTGCTTTGGCGAAATCCCTTGCTTGTCGAGGATTAATCACCGCTACAGCCAATCCTGCCTCAGTTAATTTAATTACTGCATCGATTTCCATGCCCCCGCAGAAGCTTTCGCTTCTTAGCCGCCAAGCGGCGGACTGCGCGTACGCGCTTCGATTCCTAAACATTTAATTGTGGTTCGTTTTTTTTTAAAGTTTGAAAGAGCTTACTAATTCCCACATCTTTATTTGTTATTTGAAATAGGTTTCCTAATGGACGCACGTAGACATCAAGATATTTTTGACAGACATCGATTCCTACCCATATGCGGAGCGGTATCCTTTAGGACTGTTGTTCACTCATGAGCTTTTCTCTAAGTGTGATTCTGTTCTAGTCGTTTTAGCTCTCACTCATCCGACTCTTCCTTGCTAAAATACGGGTTTGATTTACCCTGGCGATTGTTTGAGTTTGTTTGAGGAGAGAGAATCAGTAGCGACCCAGCTTTAGGACGGTTTTGAATAACCAAGGATACCTCGGTCTGCTACTTTCTCTAAACTATCAAGATTTTGATAGCCTAATTTCAAGATACAAGGATACACCTTCGGATATCGTCTTACGACGATCTGAGCCGATAGGCTCTGCGACGATCTGCGCTATCGCGCTGTGCCGCATGTACGCGCACCGTTGGGGACTAGGAACTGAAAAAATTATGTTTATCATGAATGAAAATTACTGTTTTCTGTGTGGACGCGGTTTAATTTAACAAAGACCTAACATATTTAAATTGATAAACCTGAGATAATAACAAGTAAGAATGTCTTAGCCTGGGTTACATCTTGCCAACTTACACGGATCTAATTTTTGCCTTGCAGTTTCAATCTCCTGGTCCAATCATCTTTGAGCTAGGACCCATTGTGTTGCGTTGGTATGGTTTATTAATTGCCACCGCAGTATTGCTGGGAGTAAACCTATCCCAATATTTGGCGAAGGCGCGTCGAGTAAATCCTGAATTACTTGGAGACTTAGCGATTTGGTTAGTGATTGGCGCGATTCCCTGCGCTCGAATCTACTATGTTATTTTTCAGTGGCAACAGTATATCCAGCGCCCTTGGTGGCATATGTTAGCGATTTGGGAAGGAGGGATTGCGATTCATGGCGCAATTATTGGGGGAACTCTCGCCACAATTATTTTTGCCCGCATTAACCGTATTTCTTTTTGGCAGCTTTTAGATTTAGTTGCGCCCTCCTTAATTTTGGGTCAAGCGATCGGTCGCTGGGGCAATTTCTTTAATTCCGAAGCATTTGGCAAACCGACTGATTTACCCTGGAAGCTATATATTGCTCCTCCATATCGTCCCTCAGAGCTAATTAATTTTGAGTTTTTTCACCCCACTTTTCTCTATGAATCACTCTGGAATCTAGAAATATTTGCCCTACTGCTGTGGCTTTTTTTCTGGGGTCAAAAGAGAACAAATCATCTCAAAACAGGCACTCTCGCCGCCGTATATCTAATTGGCTATAGCCTAGGTCGAGTTTGGATCGAATGGTTACGTACCGACAGCCTGATGATTGGACCACTAAAAGTAGCTCAGGTAATTAGTCTGTTGGCGATCGCTCTTGGTCTGGCGATTCTTGCCTGGCTATATTGGCTCAAGCGACCTTTACCTGATGTGGTGAAGGTTGACGATGCTCCACAACCAACTAGCTACAGACCATAAATTCAGCAAATTATTTCTTAATGAACTCAAGCAAAATTGATCTCAAACCTGCCGTCTACATTATCGGTGCAGGGCCAGGAGATCCCGAATTACTGACCCTCAAGGCGTATAAAATACTTAATCAGGCTGATGTTATTCTTTATGCCGATTCTCTCGTACCAAAGCAGATCCTTGAGGATGTTCGCAGTGATGCCGAACTTGTCCCCACGGGCAACAAGACCCTAGAACAGATCGTTCCGCTGGCAATTGAGCGGGTCCGCGAGGGAAAATCAGTAGTCCGTCTCCATTCAGGGGACTTAACTCTTTACAGTGCGATCGGCGAACAGATGCAGGCATTGATTGAGGCGGATATTCCTTTTGAATTGATTCCTGGGATTAGCGCTTTTCAGGCGGCGGCGGCAAAACTCAGTACCGAATTAACCATTCCCGAACTTGTCCAGACAATTATATTAACCAGAATTAGCGGCAAAGCCTCTGCTGTACCCGAAGCCGAAGAATTATCATCCTTAGCGGCTCACAAAGCTAGTTTGTGCCTCTATTTAGCGGCTCGTCATAGCGAAAATGCCCAGGAAAAGCTACTACAGCATTATTCTGCTGATACTCCTGTAGCTGTCTGCTATCGCGTCGGCTGGCAGGATGAACAAATTTGGGTAGTACCCTTATCAGAAATGGCGCAAGTAACTCAAGCAAATAATTTGGTTCGCACAACCCTCTATTTAATTAGTCCTGCACTCCAGTCGGCTGTTACCACGCGATCGCGTCTTTATCATCCCGAACATAACCACCTGTTTAGACCCAAGACTAAAGTCTTATAAAACTTCGTCATTTTGCGTTTAATTAGGTTGACTTACTTAACAACTAACAACTAACCACTAACAACTAACCAAAAATCATTGTCTCTGGCGAAACACTTCATAAAGGGCGATCGCCGCCGCCGCTGAAGCATTGAGACTGGGAGTTTTGCCCACCAGAGGAATGCCCACAAGCTGATCGCAGTTTTTTTCCGTTAGCTGACTTAACCCTTTCCCTTCCGAGCCGATGACTAAGCCCACAGCACCACTAAAGTTAGTTTGATGCAGCAATTGATCCGTATCAGCGGTAGTACCGTAGATCCAAAAACCCGCTGTTTTTAAAGTGGCGATCGCCTGATTTAAATTAACTACTCTGGCGATCGCCATATTTTCTAATGCTCCTGCTGCTACCTTCATCACGGTAGAGGTGACACCGACCGCTCGGCGTTGAGGTATAACCATTCCGCCCACACCCAGAGCTTCAGCAGTACGAATTATTGCCCCCAGATTGTGGGGATCTTCAATGCCATCAGCAATCACAATTACTGGCTCAGGAATCTGCTTTGCGGTTTCAATCAGGTCGGATAAATCCCAGTAAGCATAAGGAGCAATTTGGGCAGCTATGCCCTGATGGTTGCCTCCCTGAGTTAGTTGCGATAAACGTAGAGAGCTTACTTCGTCAATAATAGTGCCATTAGCCTTGGCTTCTTTGACTAGGGGGTAAAACTGTCCGTGAGCGAGAATCTTGTCCGTCAGCCAAATCCGATTAATTTGGCGATCGCCTTTTAACGCTGCTAAAACTGCATGACGACCATAGGTTAGATCGATTTCTTCTGTCGGCTGTGGTGCGGGAGTAGAAAGGACTAATTTACTTTTTTTTCCTTTCTTTCCGTGTTTAGCAGAAATTTTGGGTTTCACAGGGCATAATCTTAAACAACAAATTCGAGCATCCTAGATAGTTACAGCCAGTTGCTCTATTAAAATAATTTTAAAGAACGAGAAGATTCAATTGCTGACAGCATCAAAATTTAATTTAGCCAACAGCTCATGTAACCGCTGAGGATTAGTTAAATGTAGGTAACCGATTAATGCCTCTAAACCTGTAGCCTGCTGATATGTCTGACGATCTAAGCGGCGAGGCTTTGTCGCACAGGCGTTACGCCCACGACGCAAAATTTCTTTTTCCTCATCTGTTAAACTTGGCAGCAATGAAGATAGATGAATCGCCTGACTTTCGGCTCGCACTTGGGTAACAACCTGGCTATGATAGCTAGCCATACGTTTAGGAGGCAAGAGAAATTTGGTGCGAACATAAAGTTCAAACACTGCATCCCCAATATATGCTAGGGCGATCGGCGATAGCCTTTCAATCTGGACTGACTGATTAGCTAGGGTAGGATCTGGCATATTTCCTCGATTTGCCCAAGTTTGAGCCGTGTCTGCTGGCGCATTGTTACTGTTATTTGGTTAATTCAGTCCTAATCAATCAATCTAGATCCGAACTAAAGCATCACTTCTTAATCTTTTCCAGCGCCACTTCTACAGATGGCTGGAGAGAAAGAAATTTCTCTAAACGAACTAGCTTAACGGTTTGGGTCACTCGTGGATTGGTAACAACCTGCAAGCTTCCCCCCGCAGTTTGCGCTTTTTTCACAAGCTGCACTAAAGCCCCTAAACCAGAACTATCAATAAAATCAATCTGTGCTAGAACCAAAACTAGGTTGCTTGGTCCTTCGTCAATACAATTACCAATGACTTTACGAAATGCTGGTTCAGAAAAGGCATCTAGTAATCCAGTAAGACGAAATATTTGGTGATCTTCCCTGACTTCGCGGGTGCCTCTTAAGCTCACAGTCAGGTTTAGCTGCTCAGGAATAATCTCCTCCTCAACTGTACCTCAATAGTTTTTAACAGCAGATACTTCACCACTAGGGCTCTAATATCTAACCGTTAACTTTATCAATGGTAAAGTATAGCCCATTTTTATGGGTAATGTTAACTATCATCAATAACATTATTGCCTGTAATACTTCTCTGAATTGACAGCAGATTAAGAATAAATCGTTGTGGACGATAAAAAACCCTGCTTCTTTTGGCAAAAGCAGGGTTGCAGAGCAAGAGGAATTAGCTTAATAAGTTTGCCTGTAGCGGCAGCCCGTATATCAGGTTTAAAATTTTTGTTCAATTGCTTGTTTTATTAAGAGGATGTTATCGTCGTTGAGCAATAAATACATTCGTAAAAATACTGATATTTGGCGCTCGCCATTTATTTTTTGAGTACTTGCACTTAGTTGGTCGTCGCTCAATACTTCTCGGTTAACAAGTTAATTATTTGGTTCAGCTATGGGGAGATTGGGTTTTGGGGATTTAGGGATAAGTTCTTGTCAATTCCCCAAGTACCTACTCCCCCAGTTCCCTACAGCTATCTCTAGAAAATAGA
>JBCCNG010000196.1:0-7486 GCA_039025955.1 Cyanobacteria bacterium P01_C01_bin.72
CATTAGAAAAGCTGTTGAACTAAAAAAAAGTTGACCACCTCTGCTACTAGTACAGGTAGGGCAGAAAATGTATGGCATTTACAAGTTAGTTAAGAAGCCACCTCTAGCTTGACCATTATGTCTACTGTGCTACAAGCCCAAAAAATTGAGAATACGCTCAATTATTTAAAAATAGTTGAAAAAAGTATTAAGACTTCAATGATAAAAAATAATTAATCTAGGATTAATAGCAATAGTAATTTTAGACTGGAAAAAAATAGGTCAGTTGTGGTTAAAATATCATTTCCTCTCTCAGGAAAATAATCTATATTAACTGCTTATTGCCAAAATTATAGATTCGCGGTGATCAGGCTAGTTTTGCCACAGTCAGCCAGTATTACAACTTGCTCATAATAACCATACTTAATAATTAGCTGAAGAATTTAAGATTCTTTTTATAGTCGTCTCACCACCATGATTGACACCATCGCCTATCTCGCCCCCGAAATACCTTCGGTATCTGGTACTTTTGTCTACCAGGAAATAATTGCCTTGCAGCAGGAAGGTTTAAAAATAGTGCCAATTTCAGTTCATCAGCCTCCTGTCTTGGTCAAAGATAAGGAGGTTGTGAAGCTAGGTGAGATTACGACCTACCTTTACCAGTACAGCTTATTTTCAACGCTGTTATTAAGTATGGGGCTACTGCTCAAAAAACCCCAGAAATACATGGCAATTTTGCTCACTGTACTATCTGATATATCTCATCTTGGCATGGGCAAGCTGAAGGCATGGAAACTTTTGTATCAGTTTCTATATGCCAGTCGAGTAGCTGCCGTCATGAAGGCTAACAACTGCCAGTATTTACACATTCATTTTGCTCATGTACCAACGCAAATCGGTATGTATGCCGCAATGTTAACGGGCATTCCTTTTAGCTTTACTGCTCATGCTAATGATTTATTTGCCAATCAACTGCTGTTATCAGAAAAAGTGAGTCGAGCAAAAACAGCTGTGACAATTTCCGAATACAACCGCCAATTTCTCATTGACCAGGGGCTAGAGGCGGCGAGGATTGAGGTAGTTAGATGCGGCATCGATACGGCGAAGCATTCATATCTACCTCTCAAATCCAGAGCTACACCAGTCAAGATTGGTTCATTAGGGCGGTTAGTGGAAAAGAAGGGCATGGACGACTTAATTTTAGCCCTGAGTCAACTTGCTCAAAAAGGAATTGATTTTCAGTTAGAGATTGCTGGTGGTGGAGGTTTAGAGGGCGATTTAAAGTCAATGGCGATCGCCGAAAAATTGGAAAGCAAAATTAAGTTTATCGGCGTAATTCCCCACGAGCAAGTTTATGAATGGATGAAAGGTTTAGATTTGTTTGTGCTTGCCTGTAAACAGGATGCTCAAGGAGATCGAGATGGCATTCCCGTAGTGTTGATGGAGGCGATGACCATAGGTATTCCGGTGGTTTCAACGAGAATCTCTGGCATCAGCGAATTAATTGAGCATGAATCATCGGGATTTTTAGCTAATCCCAGCGACCCTAATTCTCTAGCGGCGATGATTGAACAGTTTTTACAGCAGTCTGATTTATCGGCAATGACTCAAGCCGCTCGTCAGAGAGTCGTTGAAGAGTTTGAACTCACCACTAACGTCAGGCGATTGAGAGCTATATTTAACACCTAAATTTTGCTCTTTTCTGGTTGCCATCTGCTGATTTTTGTTCGAGTTGAATCTAATTATTTGTTGACATCTTTTAATCCTTTTTTATCTCTTACGTACCACAAAACACTTTAAATCCCATGAAATCCTCCAAACATCGTATAGTAATTATTTCTCCCGTGAGAAATGAAGGGAATTTTATCCAGGGTATTTTAAACTCTCTGATCAACCAGACTATCAAACCCGTTGAATGGATCATAGTTGACGACGGTTCATCTGATGAAACATTCGCTATGGCTAGCGAAGCGGCAAAACTATACGATTGGATTCACGTCATTCAAAAGCTAGATCGCGGTTTTCGGGCAGTGGGGCCAGGGGTAGTAGAAGCCTTTTACTACGGATACCAGCGGATTCGCAGTGCAGAATATGATTTTATTTGCAAAATGGATGCGGATTTAGAATTACCCTCCCGCTATTTTGAAACCTTGTTATCATTCTTTGACCAAGATCCTTATCTGGGGGCTGCCAGTGGCAAACCTTTTCTACAAGAAGACGGACAGCTAGTAGAGGAACGAACTCATGATGAGATGGTCTGTGGTCAGATAAATTTCTATCGTCGCGAGTGCTTTGATGATATTGGTGGTTTTGTGCGTGAAGTCCATTGGGACGGCATTGCTTTTCATCGAGCCAGAATGGAAGGCTGGAGAACGCGCAGTATTCGCCATCCCGATCTTAATTACATCCATAGACGTTTGATGGGTTCATCCGAAGCGGGAATTATTCGTGGCAGAATGCGCTGGGGTAAGGGTCAATACTTTATGGGGACTCACCCTTTATTTTTGCTGGCTATAACCTGCTATCGGATGTTGGAAAGACCTTATGTAGTCGGGGGGTTGATGATCTTTGTGGGCTACTGTCGTGCTTACTTAGATTCCATCGGACGTTATGAAAATTATGCTTTTCGGCGATCGCTTCATGCCTGGCAAATGGAACGGCTCAAACTAGGCAAAAGACTAGAAAAGATTCCCGCAGTTAACCCGAGTCAGCTATTGGAAGGCGATCGCGATTCCTCGCAAAGATTGACTATGTAGTTGAGACTGGGTAGTTGTTATTTAACAGTTAGTAATCAGAATTTAATACTTATTTAGTCAATATATTTGAGGCGACAGGCTAGTTGTGTGTATCTAGATGGAAGCAAATAAATTTAAATTTAAATATAGAGCCGACTTAGACGGCTTAAGGGCATTGTGTGTCCTGGCAGTAATGCTTTTTCATGCTGGCTTTAACTTTCTGGCAGGGGGTTATGTCGGCGTGGATGTTTTTTTTGTACTCAGTGGTTATTTAATTACGAGCATTGTTCATAAAGACTTAAAGGCGCAAAAATTCTCTTTCAAACAGTTCTATAAAAAGCGAGGGGCAAGGCTGATACCGGCATTGCTCATAACTTTTGTGGTGACTGCTCTGTTTGGCTTTATCTTTTATGACAACAAAAGCCTAGATAATCTGGGTCGAGAAATTATGTATGGTGCATTTGGTGCTGCCAACATCCTCTTTGCTCAAGGAGAAAACTACTTTGTCACTGATGAATCCTACCGACCTCTAATCCACCTCTGGTCTCTGGGAATAGAACAACAGTTTTATCTTGTTTGGCCCATTTTGCTGGTGCTGTTGTCTGCCCTAAGAGTCAAACAAATTTTGGCGATCACTTTGATTCTCTGTACAGGTTCTCTAGTTATGTCGGTGGGGGCAGTGGAGGCAAACCCGATTGCTGCTTATTTTTATACTCAATATCGAGCTTATGAAATACTAATAGGCGCGGTGGTCGCCTTAAGTATGATTGGCTTCAGAGGTCGGCTAGAGCTTAGTCAAAGGAAAAAAGAAATCCTGTCGCTGCTGGGAGCTGTCCTGATTATTGCGCCGATGTTTTTATTCGATGAGAACTCAACTTTTCCTGGATTAAATGCCCTTTATCCCTGTTTGGGGACAGCTCTATTGATCTGTTGGGGAAATGATACCTTGATCGCTAAAGGATTGAGCCTCAAGCCTCTAGTCTGGATTGGTCTGATTTCTTATCCCCTGTATCTCTATCATCAGCCTCTCATTTCCTACGGTCATTTTTTTGGCTTTGACTCCAACAAAACCCTACTCTTCTTAGTTGTTGTTGCGATATCAGTTCCCCTGGCCTGGGCAACCTATCGCTACATCGAGAAGCCAATTCGTAAATTAGCCCATAAACCCCAGAATAAAAGCCTAAATCGTTTTTTATCAGGCTCTATGGCAGGACTGCTCAGTCTAGCACTAATAGGTCTACTGTTTGCCAAAAGTAACGGACTAGAACAGAGATTTACTCTGCTCAATCCTTTTGCTTTAGAAATCAGCGAGAGTATGTCACCTTCTTTTTATCAGTTTTTTGAGCAGGGATATCAGGTTGCACCCAACAATTCAGGCAAAATACTTTTTATCGGCGACTCCGTGCTTCAGCAGTATGTTTTACCTGTTTCTAAAGCCCTGGGGATTGAACCTTCCGAGGTTGATACCGTAACCCGTGGTGGCTGTGTACTTCTCAAGGATGTCAAGCTGGTGGATCGCTATCAGGCAGCTTCAGGGATATCCTGCGATCGCCTGAGACAGCAGCTATATCAAAGTCAAAAACCCTACGACTATATCTTTCTCTCTCAAAGCTGGATTTCCTATGAGACAGATTTACTCAATGCGAGCGCTAATCCTTTAGGTTCAGACTATACTCTGGCAAGATGGCAAAATTTTATTGACGAGACCCTCAAACACTTCCAACCCCTAGCTAACCAAATTGTTATCTTGGGAGGTCATCCCATAGTTGAAGGCACTTCCCAACTTCAGCCAACGTTGTTTACGACACAAGAGTCCTATCGCCTGAAGCTAGATAACCTGGAGGTAGTAAATGACAACCATCTACAAGCAGCCGAAGAATTTTTTGCTCAATGGCAAGGAAAAAATAAAGTTGCGGTAATTAATCCGCAAAATATCTGGCACAGTTCAAATAGCAAGCTGCACGATGGCAACTGGTCATTCTTTGATAACGGTTTACACATCTCTCAGGCTAGCAACCAGTATGTAGTTGAGCGCCTTCAGAAGATGCCTGCCTTTTTTCAACTCACCGAGGCTGATGTTAAGCGAGATCGCCTTGGCAGTTTACCAGATCAATCAATTTCCCAGACACGTTGAATAACACAAAAAAGATACAGATTTCCTACCCCAAGCAATCATTATGGTGACAGAACTAAAACCGAAAATTCTCCTGGGCGACTATCTCAAACATCTGCTGATTCGGACTCCTTTACAAGAGCCGGCACGAAAACTGCAAGATTTATCCCAACTCAGACGCAAGGTTCAGCACCCTGAGATGGTAGAGATTTATCGCGAATCTGCCCGAATTGAAACCCTTTTACAGCAAATAATTAAGCCCACATCTAACTGTATTGATATCGGCTGTCATCTAGGTTCAATGCTGGAGCGAATACTTAAATATGCTCCCGCAGGCAATCATGTTGCTTTTGAACCTACTCCCTATAAAGCCCAGTGGTTAAGAACTAAGTTTCCTGAAGTGAAAATTTTAGAATTTGCCCTGGGTAACAAGCCTGGTACAGCGACATTTTATCAAAACACTAACCATTCTGGTTTTAGTGGACTACGACCCCACAAAAAAGACGGAGATAAACTACTGGCATATCAGGTTAACTGCGAATTACTAGATAATTTAATTGATCTAGAACAGCCAGTTGACTTTATGAAAGTTGATGTCGAAGGGGGGGAACTGGGAGTATTGCGCGGCGCCACCAAAATACTTAGTTCCCATCGTCCCACTATTTTATTTGAATGTACTCAATCAGGTTTAGCCTGCTTTAAATATACTGCCCAGGAAGTGTATGACTTTTTTCAGGCGCAAAATTACGCTATTTTTCTTCCCAAAGATTTGCTGGAGGGAGGCGCACCGCTAGATTTTACTCAGTTTGAGCAAGCGATGCAGTATCCTTTTCAGGCGTTTAACTTTATGGCTCAAGCGAAAGTATAAACTAATTCTGAGCAACATTAAACCGAGAGTAAGCTGTCACGCATCTAATTTGCTTGTTGTGTCTGAAGGGGTGACGAGTTGATAGGGTGACGGGGAGAGGGTTTAACTGTTTTTTGCGCAATTTTAAAATGTGCAGTTTAAATGATTAACAGCTTAGGGAAAGTCTGAAGTTACAATAATGCCGCACCAACTATCAAGTGTTAAACAAAAGCTGACTCTGATTCAGCTAGCCGACTCATTTTTTCCGTCGGGCTCTTATACCCTATCCCACGGTTTAGAATCTTTGAAGCAGCAGGGTAAAATACAGCAGTCTGAAGATATTACTGATTTTCTCAAGCTACTTTTGCAGTATAAAATTGCGACTTGCGATCTGGTAGCCTTGATTCAGGCTCATCAGGCTAGCACTGAGGGGAATATAGCTAGAATTACCACAATAGCAGCGCGGTTACAGGCTTTAACTTTGATCGAAACTACTCGCAAAACGCAACTGCAAAGTGGACGAGCTTTACTAATGGTGGCACAGTCTACTTGGGAACATACTCTGCTAGAAACTCTCGATCAAAAACGGATCTCAAACCAATTTGACTGTCTGCATCCCGTAATTTTTGGTGTAGTTGGTAGCGTTGCAGATTTAAACCAAATCGACACTGCTTTAGCTTTTCTCCATGGTTTTGTTACGGGAGTATTGGGTGCAGCTATTCGTTTAGGAAGTTTAGGACATCTACAGGCGCAGCAAATACTGCTTGAGCTATCAAGCGAGATGGAAATCGCTTACCATACAGCATCAAAAATGAGTCTAGAGGAAATGTGGTCTTGCACTCCTAGTATTGATCTGGCACAAATGCGTCACCCTAGATTGAATAGTAGACTATTTGCTAGCTAACATCGGATAAAAATCAAATAAGAATGAATTCTAAAGTAAGAAATTAACTTTTACTAGTTTCTAATGTTGACTATGCCTCGAATTAATTATCAACCTGACGATTAACAATTACTATTTTCCAAATTCCTAACTGACTAGCCTGAAATGCAACTTGACTACCATCACCGCTGATCGTAGGCTGTTTTGCCGATCCTCTAACGTTGACGGTTAATAATTCTGATTTTTGAGTTTGGCGATCGTAAACAAAGATATCAGTTTTACCTCTCTCAGTGGAGACATAAGCAATGTAGCGTCCATCACTACTTAAGGAGGGCTGATCCTGTACTGAGTCCCGCCGATTAAGATTGGGCAAGGAGAGTAAACGCCTATCTTGAAGATCGTAAAGGAAAATGTCGCGACGACCACGCCGATCTGAAGCAAATGCCAGATAACGACCATCTTGACTGTAAGCGGGATACTCTTCCGTCGAGTTGCTATTAATATCTCCAGGAATGATTTCGGGCTGAGTTAATAAATTGCTGCTACAGCCAGCCAGAAAAGTGAAGCTAAGCAACAATAGTCGAACAGCTTTCTTCGCCAGCATAGGTTTGAATTAAGTAGTTCTAATTTGCTTATACTCTAACTAAAATCCAACTGATTGACTTTTATAGCTTGTATTGTAAGCTATATTAACTGTAATTTTGTTCATTAATGGGTAATTTTAAGAAACTACTAATCTCATTTTAAGTTAGAGCATTAGTCAATCAACAACATCTTTTTTTAAATAATTGCATATTTTCTCTGTCATCCAATTGGCTTCACTATTAGTAGGTATATAACCTGTCAATCTACTAATACTGTATTCCTTTTCTTCAGTTACTATAACAACTTCAGGATGCATAGTTTTAGGTTGATAATCTGTTGGCATA
>JBCCNG010000197.1:0-7457 GCA_039025955.1 Cyanobacteria bacterium P01_C01_bin.72
CTAAAACCATGGTTGGCAGCAGCCAGATATTTTGCACAAACGCAAAAGAAAAAATCAAGCTTAGTAAACCAATCAGTTTATAGCCCTGTTGCCAGCGATGAACTGGAGAATCTAAATAAGCATAACGATCTAAAACTAATTTCATTAAATAAATACTTCTTACTCCTTACTCCTTACTCCTTACTTCCTACTCATTCCTCATCCCTTCAACAACTCTGGCTTCACCTGCTCTAAAAACGAAATTAGCATCACCGCAAACAATCCTTCTACTACCGCCTGTATCCCATAGCCACCCAAAGATACTATAATCGCTGTTCTTTCCGCATTAACATCCATATCAGGAGAAATATAGGTAATTAGCAAAACAGCAAACATAGCGGCGGAGAGTAACAATGCTCCTGCACCAGCAGCAAAGGACAATACTTTAGTCCAATTCTGTCTTTTTCCTGTTAAATGCTCCCTCTGGCGAAATAAATGGTGTGCAGCGATCGCTGGCGCTCCCAGAATAATGGCGTTGATCCCCAGAGTAGACATGCCCCCGTGTTGAAACATTACCGCCTGAAAAAATAAGCCAATCAGAATGGCAGGAAAGGCATAGTATCCCAGGACTGCGCCCATCAAACCGTTGAAGATTAGATGAACGCTAGTGGGAGGAATGGGAATACTAATTAAAGAAGCCACAAAGAATGCTGCCGTCAATAAAGAAGCTTTGGGAATATTGGCTTGGGTGTAGCGATCTCCCTTAATCTGGCGCAAGGAATACCACGTAACTCCTCCTGTAAGAGCGTAACCAGCGAGACAGACTTGAGGCGGCAGAAAACCGTCAGGAATATGCATTCGACTAAATAATACCTATTTACTAGACTGAGAACGGGCAAAAAACAAGGCTGTACCGATAAATCCCCAGCCGATAGCCGCCGCCATTAACATTTTTTGTGGCAGAGTATATGCTGCACCAGCAGATGCTAAGTGAGCTGGCGAGATAGAAGCTAATCCTGCTTGATTGACGGGAATGCTGGTGATGTCTCCATGTCCAGACTGACGTACTTTGACATCCCAATTACCAATATTTTCTGGATCGCGTTCAGGAACAAAGCTGAAGTTCCCCTGACTATCGGTAACGCCTTTCAGCCAGGGATTTGCTCGATCGCTGGGAGCATAAATCACCACTTGAGCATTTGCCATGGGTGTCCCGTCATCATATTTTGCCTGAATAGCGATCGCCGACGTTTCTCGGTATTCAATATTCGCGCCGTGGGCAAAAGTTTTTTCGGGAATGGATAGCAGTGCCAATATTGTCAAACAAAAGTAAAGCCTCATCATAAAACCACTTTAGGGTTGCTCTCAATCAAGATTGTAGAATTGTTTGCCGATACTCAGTCGTTTATCGCCGTTTTTTTCAAGATTCAGCAATTTTAGACATAAAACATCAAAGTATTGTTTAGTTTTCTTGCTGATTATGAATTATTTACAGCGAATTGGTAACAACACAGTGACCTTCTCCTACATGACCTAAACCGGCGATCGCTTTTTCTAGCTGTTGATAGTCTTGAGGCGCTAATTGACTCGCCAACTCTGCATCATTGAGCTGAATTTGTCCACTGTCAGCTAGGCTGGCTAAAGGTTGAAAACCAAGAGCGTCTTGATTCAGGGCATCGTCTGGGGGGGCATCAGCATCACCAAAAATATGATCGAAGTGGAAGGTCATTTCTACTGTCCCAGGGCTATCAGCCTCAACAAAACCCTGACGTATATCCCCGACGAATTCGCCACATACATATTCAGTTGGCTGATTGAAACCAAGATTAAAGTCGATTGTTCTACCATCCTTGGTTGCTTGACCAATTAGCTGCATCGTATTCCCCGCCATAAAACTATCAGAGTCAGCGGTAGTCACTTTCCAAGCCAAGGCATTATAAAAACCAGACGGCACAGTTTGATTAGCTACGGTGATTGCTGCCGCACTGGCATCTCCTTCTGCTAAGTCTGTTGTGGTTGCTGTATCCAAAAAAGTTATTTTTTCCTCATATATAATGCTCTCTTTGGTATCGTCTTTTTGCGGCTCAAAAGATGACTCGGTAGAATAGGCGGTTGCCTCACCAATGTTGACATATAAATGAGCAAAATCTATTTGCCAGCCATCTTTACTAATAAATCCCTGTCTAACAAAATCTTCGCCGTTAGCAACCAAAGTTAGATTTCCCTCTTCTGTAGATGCGGCGATCGTTTTCTGTCCCTCGAAATGCTCTACACCAACTGAGAGCATTAAACCCAGGGTAATTCCGTAGGCAATTGTACGTACTTGTTTCATGTTCAAAATCTTCCCAGAAAAAAATTGAAATTTATGGTTTTTTTTCCTGTCTTTAGTAATAATGAATTTTGATTGCGCTTTACAATCCCCCTGGAGGGCATAATATGAGATTATTTAGCGAAAATTAACCTTTGAAATCATGTTTTTTGGTTGAGTAATCTCCTCTTGCCAAAAAACAGTTCGTGTTATTTTCAGTTAAATTGCCTACAATGCCAAAGGAGCGTATTTTAAGGAAACTTTGTAATTTCTTTATAAAATTTAGAGAAATATTCGCAGATTTCTGTCTAATCTTCACCAAAGTCACAACAATCGAGGCTAAAATCGGAAGACAATTGCTAATTTCTAGTTGAGAATACTCAGTCGGCAGTTGATTTCATCTGAGGCTGATCGAGAACCCACACTATTTATAGCCAAATAGTAGACTCAATCGATCTAAGTCCAGCAAGAGTGTAATTAGACACATAGTTGAGTTCTACTTAACAAAACTTAACCCAAACAACTATTATTATTTTTTCACTGAAGGAGCAAGAGGAAAACGGCATGACCCAAGCTAATCAAGTTCTAGCAACGATCGTCAATCCTGGAAACGATTGGGAGAGCCTAATCGAAGAAGATAGAAAAAAGAATCAAGATTCAGTTGAGATCAAACCAGCAGCCAAGGGTAAGAAGAAAGCCAGTAGTACCAAACGTGCCGAAAGGGGAAGAAAAAAGCCTTACACAGAAGATTCTATTCGTATTTATCTCCAAGAAATTGGTCGCATCCGACTGCTAAGAGCAGAAGAAGAAATTGAATTAGCGCGTCAAATTGCCGACTTACTGGAGTTAGAAAGATTAAAAGATAGCCTAGAAGATGGCTTGGGTAGAGAAGCTACCGACGAAGAATGGGCCAGAGAAGTAGACATGGAATATCGAAAGTTCCGCCGTCGCCTATTTATTGGTCGTCGAGCCAAGGACAAAATGGTTCAGTCCAACCTGCGTTTGGTTGTCTCCATCGCCAAGAAGTACATGAATCGAGGTCTTTCCTTCCAAGATTTGATTCAAGAAGGTTCTCTCGGTTTAATTAGAGCCGCCGAAAAATTCGACCATGAGAAAGGCTATAAATTTTCTACTTATGCTACCTGGTGGATTAGACAGGCAATTACTAGAGCGATCGCCGATCAGTCGCGCACAATTCGCCTCCCTGTTCACTTATATGAAACGATATCTCGCATTAAAAAAACTACTAAACTACTTTCTCAAGAAAGAGGTCGCAAACCTACGGAAGAAGAAATTGCTACCCGTATGGAAATGACGATCGAAAAGCTAAGATTTATTGCTAAATCGGCTCAATTGCCAATCTCCTTAGAAACACCCATTGGTAAAGAAGAAGACTCTCGCTTAGGAGACTTCATCGAGGCTGACGGCGAAACTCCAGAAGATCAGGTCTCAAAAAGCCTACTGAGAGAAGACTTAGAAAGCGTTCTGGATACCCTTAGCCCTCGTGAGCGTGATGTTCTTCGTCTTCGCTACGGTCTAGACGATGGACGTATGAAAACATTAGAAGAAATCGGACAAATCTTTAACGTTACTCGTGAGCGCATCCGCCAAATCGAAGCCAAAGCTTTACGCAAGCTGCGTCATCCCAACCGCAACAGCATATTAAAAGAATACATCCGTTAAACAATTAGACTCATCTATCTAACGATAGAAACCGATGGGGGATCTGACAGGCAATATGCCGTGATCCCTTTTTGCTCAACTATTCTCTGGGGGGCTTACCTCCAGCATGACGTTATCTTACGTCAAATGCAAACCAACTGAGACTACAGGGAAATATAAGGGAACTATATTCGTGTCAATAGTGGTAAACATTCGTTAACAAATTGCGGAAACACTTGCCCACTGTTGGAGAATAAATACTTAGTAACCTCTGATGATGGCAAATAAAGTCACAGATTACCCTCATAGAAAAAAGTTTAAGTATTAATAATGGTAGATAGCCTTAAAAAACCCCAGTTTGAGGAGATGCGCTCTGGAGTTAAGTCTCCGGCGGAAGAAACTATTCTCACTCCTCGCTTTTATACAACCGATTTTGAAGAGATGGCGAATATGGACATCTCTCTCAACGAAGAAGAACTTCAGGCAATTTTAGAAGAGTTTCGCGTTGACTACAACCGCCATCATTTTGTCAGAGATGAGAAATTTAAACAGTCCTGGGATAACATCAGCGGTGAGACGCGCAAGGTATTTATTGAGTTCCTCGAACGCTCCTGTACTGCTGAGTTTTCTGGCTTTTTACTTTACAAAGAATTAGGTAGACGTTTAAGAGGTCGCAATCCTATATTGGCAGAAATATTCAAACTAATGGCAAGGGATGAAGCGCGTCACGCAGGATTTTTGAACAAGGCGTTATCTGACTTCAATCTTTCCCTTGATTTGGGCTTCTTGACTAAAAGCCGCAAATATACCTTTTTCAAACCCAAATTTATTTTCTACGCCACTTACCTTTCAGAGAAAATTGGTTACTGGCGCTACATCACGATTTTCCGTCATCTTCAGAAAAACCCTGAGCATGAGATCTATCCTATCTTTAGCTTTTTCGAGAATTGGTGTCAGGATGAAAACCGTCATGGAGACTTTTTCGATGCCATTATGAAGTCTCAGCCTCAGTTTTTGAATGACTGGAGAGCAAGATTGTGGAGTCGTTTCTTCCTGCTTTCGGTATTTGCGACTATGTATCTCAACGATGTACAGCGTCATCATTTTTATGAGTCTCTTGGTTTAGATGCTCGTGAATATGATAAGCACGTCATTAAAGAAACTAACAATACTGCGGGTAGAGTCTTTCCTGTTGTCTTGAATGTCGAACACCCTAATTTTTATCAGCATTTGGAAAAATGTGTGGTTAACAACGAGAAGCTGACCAAAATTGCTAATTCTGACGGATTTGCTCCTATTAAACTACTACGTAAGTTGCCTCTCTATATTTCCAATGGTGTAGAGTTAATCAAAATGTATTTGATCAAGCCAATTCGTGTAGATCAGTTTGCTGATACTGTTCGTTAAGCTGTCGAATTGAGTCGAGTTTAATTTTACACTTGAGTTTTGTTGCCCTGTTCAAAACAGGGCTTTTTTGTTTTATATGTGTAGCTCTAAGCTGTTGTGATCAAGTTTGAGATGATTGTACGATTTGCCTAACTAAAATCCATTGATTAAAGCTGTATCTGGCTTAAACACCTCAATTTTATCGTTTTTTTAGATTTGGATTTAGTTTACTTATTTGACATAAATCTAATTGTGCTAGCTATCTTTCTCAAATTGCAAACAGATATTTCGACCTAAAAAGCCCCTAAGCATACAATAGTTCGGACAATTTTTAACTAACAACCAAAGAAGCGGAGGCATTCGCCTCCCAGCCGTGCGGTGCGGAGCACCAGTGTTGCCGAAGGCAACCAGAGCGCAAGGCGCTCGCAGACGATATGCGGAGCGGTATCCTTTAGGACACGCTGCGTTTGAGGCTGAAAAAAATCAGTTATTGACTACCTAAAACTTTCCTGGCTGCTTTAACTATCCTAACTGTTGTAATAGTTCTGCCAAACCAAGATTTTAAGTAGGAACTATTCCTAAATATAGTATTTAAAGTAGATTTAGAAATTTTTAATAATTGTTACTTGAGCGTGATATGATTCTTCTTGTCTGGACTAGGGTAACGGTAGATTGGCGGTCTGGGTGATTATCAAAATTTACTTGACGAAGTACTAACTTCCGATTTTTTTTTGAGTAATCGTGCAGAGAAACTAAATCAAATGCCGAGGCTTCAGACAATTGTTCAGCATAAGCCAAAGTTGAGTAAAAAAGTAAGCCTTGTCTAGTAACGAACCTAAAACAGCGCCAGATGCAGAATCAAACCTAGATTCAGTTGAAACTCCCGATATACCAGGGAACTCAATGGATGAGTATTACCAACTCAAGCAGAATCTGCTTTTGGTAACTCTAGTGATTACGGCGGTTATTTTTGTGTCTGTTTGGATCATGTATTCATTCAATACTGCTCTCAACTATCTGTTAGGAGCATGTGTTGGCATAGTTTATTTAGGAATGTTGGCTAGAGAGGTAGAAAGGATAGGTGCTTCTAAAAAAAGTGTCGGTTCTACTCGGCTGGCGCTATTAGCTGGCGTAATTATTGTTGCAACTCAACTGCAACAACTGCAAGTCATCCCGATTTTCTTAGGCTTTTTGACCTATAAAGCTGCAATCATTGCCTATGTGCTGCAAACAACCCTCATGCCAGCCCAAAAATAGCTTGATGCGGTAGTCAATTAAAGCTGGAATTAGGATGTAACGCTCGATATTTGGGAAAAACATCGACAAATGGAAATTTTAAATAATTTTAATTCACTCTTTACATTTCCCATTGCTTCTCTCGAAGTAGGTAAGCATTTTTACTGGGAAATAGGCGGTTTAAAATTACATGGTCAAGTTTTTCTAGCTTCCTGGTTTGTGATTGCTCTCTTGGTAATTGCAGCCTTCTTGGGATCGAGAAATATCCAGAGAATACCCAGCGGTATGCAAAACTTCATGGAGTATGTCCTGGATTTCATTAGAAATTTGGCAAAGGATCAGATCGGCGAAAAAGAATATCGCGATTGGGTGCCTTTTGTTGGCACTTTGTTTTTGTTCATTTTTGTCTCCAACTGGTCTGGAGCGTTAGTTCCTTGGAAATTAATTGAAATTCCCGATAGTGAACTGGCTGCACCAACAAACGATATTAATACCACAGGTGCTTTGGCTTTACTTACTTCTGTAGCATATTTCTATGCAGGAATTAGGAAGAAAGGTTTAGGCTACTTTGCAGGATATCTAGAACCAACGCCAATTCTTGCACCATTTAAGGTTTTAGAAGATTTTACGAAACCTTTGTCCCTGAGCTTCCGTTTATTCGGAAACATCTTGGCAGATGAACTAGTAGTGGCTGTATTAGTACTGCTCGTGCCTCTTTTCGTACCGCTGCCGTTGATGGTTTTGGGATTATTTTTAAGCGCAATTCAAGCACTTATTTTTGCGACTCTCGCTGCTGCCTACATTGGCGAGGCGTTAGAAGAACACCATTAATAATCTAGTTTATTTAGTTTATTTGTGTTCGATTCTTGGGTCGGTCGTCACCCAG
>JBCCNG010000198.1:0-7392 GCA_039025955.1 Cyanobacteria bacterium P01_C01_bin.72
GCATGATTCATCTTATATGCTGCGATTTTTCCTTTTTTAGTCAACTGTTTCAGGAAATATCTTTCTGACGATGTGAGAGATACCATATATTTTTTCTTGGGCATTCTTTTCTTTTCTCCATCTATTGTTTTAGAACGGCATTTTTTGCGCTCGCCGACTTAAAGCTGATTCAATCCCTTCTTCGATATGCGAAGCGGTATCCTTGAGGACAAATCTTTGTCTCACTCTTTCAATTGTGGCATGACCAATATCTAATGACTCTCCAATCTGATGATCTGTCCATCTGCCTTCTTTTTGATTGATATCCGCTTTGAGCAAGATTCTGGCATGATTCATCTTATATGCTGCGATTTTTCCTTTTTTAGTCAACTGTTTCAGGAAATATCTTTCTGACGATGTGAGAGATACCATATATTTTTTCTTGGGCATTCTTTTCTTTTCTCATCCTTCAGCTTCACATTACCTCTGTTTGATTCCTCAAAACAAACTTGCTTGATGAGCTACTAAGAAAGCCTCTGTATGCAGGCAATAAATCCTGCGTAGCCATCAATGAAGCCATAGAGGTGTGCTGTTTCGTGCAGTACAATAGTAAGTGTATCGTATTTGTCACGAGCCTCCGAATCTGCAGTAGCAAGTAGATAACTGTCTGCATTTTGAGTGGTGAATTCGGAGTTGTCTAATTGGGTAGGGTCAATAAACCAGGCGACACCCAAAATTAAAGGAATTGGAGATCGCTATTCTTCGTTATTACTCTGCTGTTTTTGCCAGTAATTAAACTTCCACAAGGTTCCCGAAATAAAATTAGTCAGAATGTGGGCGGTGACGGGGACAACCAAATTACCCGTAAGTAAGGCGCAGTATCCCAAGGCAAAACCGACAATTGTTGCCCAGACAACATAGGGCCATTGTCCATTGCCGCTGAGATGGAGAACTCCAAACAAAACGCTAGAAATGATCACCGCCGCTAAATTTAAGCCCAAAGCGGGAAGCATTACTCCCCGAAACAATAGCTCCTCGCTTAAACCAGGTAGTAATCCTAACCAGATCAAATCAGTCCAGACTAAAGGTTTAATTACTAGTTCCAGATAAGCATCGGCACTACGACGATAGTCAGACCAAAGACGGTAGATAATACCGCTAGTTATAGTAATGCCTGCTGCTAGTCCCAAACTCCAGAGTAAAGCTGAGGCGCTAAACTCCACAGCCAATAGCTGAACTGCGCCCAACTTCTGCCAAATTTTGGCGATCGCCAGCAGCACAACCGCTGTTACCCCCATGAAAATGAGGATCTGGGTACGGCTTAGGGGTTCTAGTTCAGGGGTATTGGGATTTGCCACAGATTTTATAAACTCCGCAGAGTAGATAGGGAAGGATTTAAGGCTCGGTAATCAATCCCCGCCCGACGAGCAGCGATAACGCCCAAAGCGGTCAGATAAGAATCAACTTTTGTGACCTTAATGCCCAGAGGTTCGGGGGGGACTGCGATTTCAGTTGTATTGTTAGTGACGGCGATAATTTCTGTTTGGTTTGCCAGGCTGAGAATAGCACTCCCGCCACAGGAACTATAGGGAACTACCACTGCATTCACTTCATCAGACCAAATTGCTGGAGAAGAAGTTGCAGGTGCGGTAATAAACTGGGGGGCGCGACTCAGACCCACCAACACACAGGGGAGAAAAGTATAGCCTAATTCTTCGGCAGCAGCACGAGGAGATACTTGGGGGTCGACTGCCAACGGCTTGAGGGCTGGGGCATGAGCAGCAGGGATTTGAAAATGACGCACAATCAAGTGTGAGATTACCGCTTCCGCTCCAGCTAAATGATCGACCCCTGATCCATGACGATAATTTTGTAACGATTCACTTTCATCATCGGGAAAACGCGCAACTATGGCAATCGCCTCAGCCCCGCCCTGATTAATCAGCTTATCCGCAGCTCGTAGTAAACTTCCTGGATTGCCAATTGTTCCCCAACTGGCGCCAGAATCAGCAGTACGCAATTCCACCTCTAGAGGAGCATCCGTGACCACATAGTCTGTCAGCTCTAGCCCTAAAGTCGCTCTGGTAGCATCCGCAGCCTGGAGGTGTCTTAAACGCAATTCTGGTTCAATGCCCCTGTCAAGCAGTAGTCCCACTTTATTTTGCCTGACTGGACGCAAACCCCATTGACTTGCTGCAAAGCGATCCAAGCCATAACCTTCAACGTAGTAGGTATTATCTAGCGACCAATAAAGCTGTGCGCCATTAAGCACGTTGGGATGGGTAATCAGGCGATCGCTAATTTGGGCGATCGCTCTAGCGACTGGTAAGGCATCTCCCGCATAACCACCGATCGCTGCACCGATTCCAGTGGGAACAATAAGGACAACTGTGAAGGGGGACATCATGTAATTGAATTGATGTTTAAATCTACATTTTATTGATATTTAACTTACTTGAGTCGGCTGGGGCTGAGTTACCACAGCTTCTACCGTTGCCGTTTGCTGCTCTTTATCGACTTTGGTTACTGCCCAGCGCAGAGGTTCTCCATCCTGCTTGAGTCTGGCGGCAATTTTTTGCTCTAGCTCGGCGGGATTTTCTTCTAGATTAATTTCGGCGGTAATAAAATGTGTCGTCATAATGAATTTTTCCTCAACCGTTAATACATATCTTCTAGTCTACGATGTCCTAATTCTAAAATAGAAAGCAATAGTTAATATTTTTGATTATTTATTATCAGTTTTATATCTTGCTCAATATTTGACAGTTTTTTCGTTTTCCAAATCGTTGCTTTAGATTACGAGGTATTTTTATGAATTTTTTTAACCTACGCTTAGTATCCCCAGTCTTACTAGTATTGCTTAATCTGCTGACTCTTGCTGGTATGTCTCTAGCTGAATCTACGCCTCAAGTGAAGGAGAAAAGAACGCGTCAGTACACAGCCAATAAGCCTGTTCTGACCATTGCTCGTGGAGACATTAGACCTACAGAGCATAACGATGAATTGCTCAATCCTGATTCTCCTCTAGAAAAGGAAGAAACTAAAGATGAAGCGGAGCAAGATACTGTCACCGAAGAAAATCCTGATGCAGATCCAGAAGCAGCAGCAGAACTATCAATAGAGCAACCTAGCCCAGAAGAAATAGCTCGTTTAGAGAAACTGGCGATCGCCGATCAGCTATATTTAGCAGGGGATAAAGTCACGGCGGTGCAGCTGTACCGTGAAGCCAAGCCAATCTGGGAAATTGAGCAGTCGAGAACTATGCTAGAGGAACAGGAGGCTGTATTTGATGACCCGACTCAGCTAAGTCATGGGGGAAAAGTATTTTGGCGTAACTACCAGCATGGAAAAGAGCAGCAGCTTGAAAGTAAAGTACTTAGCTCTCTCAAGCTATTGACAACCCGCGAACCGCAGTTTCTTCCTGGTCATGTTCATTATGCAGCGGCTTTGTTGCAGTATGAGCGCCCAGCAGAATCTCTTGCTGTGCTAGACCGTGCCGTTAATCTCTATCCCGATGAGCCACAAATTTTGCGTGCCAAGATGGATGCTGATATTGCCGACGAAAATTGGCTTGATGCTTCAGTTATGGCACGACAGTATGCTCTGTTTAACCCCGATACCCCAGAAGCCGAAGAATTTGAGCTCTTGGCAGAAGAATATCTTGCCAAATATCAAAGCAATCTCCGCTCTAATATCACCTGGAATGCGGTCGGCAATGCGATCGCTGGGACGGTAGGTTTTGCTCTCACGGGTAATTTATTTGGACCACTTTCTGCCCTACAAACTACAACCCTACTCCTTCAAGGAGAGTCTGCCGTGGGGGAAGCTTCGGTTAGGCAAATCAAAAAACAAATCCCTCTACTCCAAGACGAAACTGTGACAGAATATGTTGATCAAATTGGGGCTAAAATTGCCGCCGTTTCTGGTAGAGAAGAGTTTAACTATGAATTCTATATAGTTATGGATGATAATCTCAATGCTTTTGCTTTGCCTGGCGGAAAAATATTTATTAATGCAGGGGCAATTATGCAGACGGATTCCGAAGCCGAGTTAGCAGGTTTGCTGGCTCATGAAGTCTCCCACAGCGCCCTATCCCATGGTTTCCAATTAACCACCAAAGGTAATCTTACTTCTAATATCATCGGCTATGTCCCCTACGTTGGCAGTGCCGCTAGTAACCTAATTGTGCTTAACTACAGCCGCGAGATGGAAAAACAGGCAGACATTTTTGGCACGCGCATTCTGGTTAATGCAGGATATGCCGCCGATGGAGTACGTAATCTCATGGCTCAACTCCACAAATCCCATGATGAAGATCATCCTGAACCTGTTAGCTGGCTATCTACTCACCCTAATAGCAAGCAAAGAATTGCCTATCTGGAAAAGTTAATTGCCGAGCAAAATCTTGATCGCTATGCTTATGAAGGGGTGTATAAACACCAGGCAATCAAGCAGCTAGTCCAGGAAAAATGGCAGCCTTACGCCGAATGTATTGATGATGTTAGAACAATTGAAGAGGCAAAAGTCTGTGCTGGAGAAGAAATTCAGGAGTCTAAATTAACCCGAACTCAGGTTGGACAACGTCAGTTCTACAAAGTTAGAAAGTAGTCGAAGGTAGTGCCAGTAAATCTTTTGGCTCTAAATCAAGGGAAGGTTTGTTGGGTAGATAGCTATAAGCAATCAACCCAGCCATCAAATTGACAAGAAAATTCCAAATACTACGGTGTCTTGAATGTTCGATTTGAAATATATTTTTAAGTTGGTCGTTGACTGTCTCGATTAAAGCTCTTTTACGCAGAAGAATTTTATCTATGAGCTTGACCAACTTTTGTTTCATGTTCTTCTTGTATCGAGTAATCATCTGAAGTTGTTGCTCATAGAGGTTTTCAAACAAGTCTTGAGAGATATAACCACGGTCGCCAAATAACTTACCAAAGATGCCTTGAGCCATTTCTGGTACTGGTTTTCTATCATCTACATTTCCAGGGGTCAACTTAAATGCTAATAATTCACCGCGATCGCTAATAATTAAATGAAGTTTAAAACGCAGGGCGTACGTCCTGCTCGTCGTCGTAAGACGACTAAGCAAGCGAAGCTTGCTACATGCCATCCCATGGAGTTTTGCCCTAACCTGCAATATCTTTAAATACTTTATAAGAGCGACTAAGACAAGGATGACAGACTTCTATTGGAGTCGAATCAACAAAACTAATTCCTGTGACTTCCCCTTTACAAGTGTTGAGAAAACAACACAATAACATTAACGACCAAGGCATTAACTCAATCAAGCGGTTGTAACTGACTAAATTGGGAAGGCTTGTTTCCAATGTGGCAAGACTTGAAGCGGATAAAACTCTTTAAATGTTCTAAAACCACAAAGGCGGTTCGGTTCGCCGCATGTACCGTGGAAAGCGATCACTATTGTCATTACTTCACTCAATGTCATTCTCGAACGACATCTTTTTTCACATGGCATTGATGGTAGTTGCTTTTGTCTCTTTCTGACATTAAAAATTTTCTTTGTTGGACGCTCACGTTGAAGTAAAAGAGGATATAGAACAATTTCTCTTTGATCGTTGTCAATCGAGCTTTTCGACCGCCTCCGCTCTTTCTTTGTCGTGGCTTTTTTCTTTTTTGAGACCAGGAAAGATAAACTGCTTCAAATTTTACTAATAGCTCCTCAAATGCTTTTCTATTCAATCCTGTAGTTGCCCGCAGCAGTCTATCCTGACCTAGTATTCTCTCGATGTTCAGCATTTAAAGCAGAGTACAATTATTATCCGTCGCTTCATTATTCACTATTTCGCAACAAGTCTAATAATCTGCTCTGATGACAAAGAAGGCTTACGACCACTATAGACACCACTTTTTTTTGCCAAAGCAATCACTTCCCGCTGCCGTTCCTTGAGTAGAGCGCGTTCAAATTGATTTTTGTTTAGCAACGGAGGTGCGATTCGTTGAAGTTAAGAGCCTCTAGAAAATAGAGGGGTAAGAACTTCCAGGGAAAGACGGAGAGAAAACCGTAAGTACCCTGAACGGATGACTGGATGTGGGTTAAAATCCCGCCGTCTAAGAGAAAGATGACTCCTTATCTGCCTCCAGCGAGTAGGCTCGGAATCCTACAGACTGAAGCGGGGAACAGGGCGGAATCAGTTGAAACCAAAGCAGATAGCAACACTGCCGCTAACAGGGAGATGTCATGAGTAAATAGGTTCTAAAAAAGTGTCTTAGCTATAAGCCACAATCTGAATAACCAATGTGGACTTCGTTACTATAATCCTCGCAGAGTTTTCTCCGTGATATCTGCTTCTCTGAGGAAGTAACAGGCAAATTGAACCGCTCTAAAACATCAGTCAATCCAATCATCTGAACGAAGAAAAAACATAGCATCAGGTCTGAGGGGAGTCAAAACCTCAGTAGGATGGACGAGCATCGGAAACCCTGACTATGGGTAGGATGAGGCGTAATTGCCAAAAGGAAATCAGAACATACGAACGTGAAAGAGAGCATGATTAGGCACATAAGTATCAATTCTTATAGTGAATCCTGGAAACATACCAACTGGAAACACCTCCAGAAGGTACTATTCCGCCTACAACACCGAGTATGGAAAGCAGTTCGAGAAAGAAACATGGCAAAAGCCAGAAATCTTCAAAAACTGATCGTGAACTCCTATGCAGCAAGAATGCTAGCAATTCGACAGGTAAGCCAATTAAACACTGGCAAGAAAACGGCAGGGATTGATGGTAAAAAGTCTTTAACATTTAAGGAACGATTTCAACTAGAGTCAACCTTAAAGAAACATGCAAAAGACTGGAAACATCAAGGATTAAGAGAAATTCCAATTCCTAAAAAGGATGGCTCTAAACGAAAACTAAAAGTCCCGACGATTGCCGACAGAGCATGGCAATGTCTTGTCAAATATGCTCTAGAACCAGCGCATGAAGCAACATTCCACGCCAGAAGCTACGGGTTCAGGACGGGACGAAGTGCACACGATGCACAAAGAATCCTGTACAACAATCTCAGAAGCTACTGTCATGGAATAAGTAAGCGAGTATTAGAACTCGATGTAGAAAAATGCTTCGACCGTATCAGTCACAAAGCAATCTTAGAACGGCTAATAGCTCCCAATTACGTTAAACGAGGAATATTCCACTGTTTAAAATCAGGAACTACTCCTGAATTCCCTGAACAAGGAACACAGCAAGGAGGTGTGGTGTCTCCACTCCTAGCTAATATAGCGTTAAATGGAATTGAGTCATTAGGACAAAGTGTAAGATATGCCGATGACATGGTTTTTATTTTAAAACCAGGAGAAAGCGCAGAAAAACTACTTGTCAAAATTGAAGAATTTCTCGCAGTAAGAGGAATAAACGTCAATCAAAAGAAGACCAAGGTAACCGCCACGAC
>JBCCNG010000199.1:0-7376 GCA_039025955.1 Cyanobacteria bacterium P01_C01_bin.72
AAATCAGCCAGGCTGGAGATTTCTAGCTGGGATGAATTATTTGCCGATAGTCAGTCCAAAAGTATCCCAGCCCTCCAGCTCAAAGGGGAAGTGGATACAGAACAAACTTATCATCGTTACGCGATTAAATCCGAAGCCAACGCCGTCGGCTTGTATGGTAATGCTAACGATAGTTCCCAGAATACTTTTCTTCAGGGCAAGGTAATTGACCAGTACCCGCTACAGAAATCTCACTTAGCAATTCTACAAAAGCAGCAAATGGATCTATTTGCTGAATTAAGTCAAGATCTGAATGATTCTTATTTGGCTGTGACTGAGTACTGGAATCTAGTTGGACTACCGACCCACGCCCTGCCCTATCTTATTTTAGAAAGATACACTCCCACCGTTCCCAAAATTTACGATGCCTGGCAACAGCAGGAACAGGGAGTTGTTTTGCTTCCAGACCGCTCTCATTGGAAACTGGTAACAGAACTGTGGTCACAGCAAAAAATGTCTTTGCCCCAGATTGTTTGGTTTTTGGATGAAATAGCCAAGCTTTGGGAACCATTAAAGCGTATTAGTTGCGCTCAGAGTTTGCTGATCAGCGAAAATCTCCGTATTGATGAAGATCAGGCTTTTTGTTTGCAGCAGCTATATATGGACATGGACGAAGCACCTACTTTGAGGGATTTAGCTCAAACCTGGCAGTTTTGTCTGGCGGAATCCCGTCTAGATTACCTCGATAACTTGAATTTGCTCCTCGATAAAATGCTCATGGGAGAAATTGTCGAAGTAGAAGAGCTCAGGTTAGAACTACACAATCTGGGACTTGATGAGTCGGGATTAGAAGCTGTAGAAGCTTTGGATTCTGCTGAACCATATGTGATCGACACAGCCAGTTTAGACCCAGAAATTGCCTTAGCTGAATCAGAAGCAATTTCCTCTGAGCTAGAAATTTTCTTTGATGAAGCTGATGACGAAGATATGATGTATTCGAGCGAGTTTGAAGAGCAGGCAACGGCGATGATTCCCATGCAGTTAAGGGATCTCAGTGATGCTTGCTGTACAGATATTGGAGTTCAAAGAGACCACAACGAAGATTTCTTTGGGGTCAGAACTATCGTTGAAAAAACAGAAAACAATACAGAAAACTACTTCAGTGCTAAAGGTTTATATATCGTCTGTGACGGTATGGGTGGACATGCGGCAGGAGAAGTAGCCAGCGCCATGGCAGTAGCTAGCCTCCAAAAATATTTTCAAACTCACTGGCAAGCAGATTTACCCGACCACGACACAATCAAATCTGGAGTGCTGTTGGCAAACGAGGCTCTATATCAAACTAATATCGATAATGCTCGCTCTGGCAGCGGCAGAATGGGTACGACTCTGGTCATGGCACTAGTGCAAGATACGCATCTGGCGATCGCTCATGTGGGAGACAGCCGCATTTACCGCCTCAGCCGCAAGCAAGGATTGGAACAGTTGACTTTAGATCATGAGGTTGGTCAAAGAGAGCTTAATCGGGGGGTTGATCCTGATATAGCCTATGGCAGACCTGATGCCTATCAGCTTACGCAAGCATTGGGACCAAGGGACAATAGTTGCGTCCGACCAGATATTCAGTTTATGGACATTACTGAAGACTGTCTACTCTTACTTTGCTCTGACGGTCTTTCCGACAATGATTTTATCGAAGACAATTGGTCGCAACACCTAGAACCTCTACTCAGCTCGGAGGCTAATCTACAAGACGGTCTGTTTAAGCTAGTTAATCTAGCAAACGAACATAATGGTCATGATAATATTACCGCTGTTCTGCTTAGAATTAAATTAAAGCCTGATTTTTAGCAGTTTGCTTGAAAGTTTTAAAAGTTATGATTGGCTAATATTTTTATTTTAGAGATGGTTATTTAACTGATAGATTGCCCAATATGGTCATTTTTACACTACTGGAGCCGCAAACCAACCAACCGCTACAGCAGTGGGAATTCTCTGAGCAGTCGGTGATTCGGATTGGTCGCGCTCAAAACAACGACATTGTACTTCATGGTTACTTTCAAGTTTCGCGTCAGCATTTAGAGCTAACCCTAATCGATCCTCAGCAAGAGAAGTGGCAGCTGATCAGCCGAGGCACAAACGGAACTTTAATCAATAATAGCTTTGTTACCGAAACTGTAGTCAACCATGATGACTTAATTCGTCTGGCGGAGAACGGTCCTGTGTTTAAGTTTGAACTAGAATCTTGTCTGGCAGAAAATCAGCCTGAGCTAGAACAAACCAACATCATTAACAGCCCCGAGGTTTGCACTCACGAAGATAACCCCGATGGCAGCATTTTTTGCCGCCACTGTGGGCAACCCATCGTTGACGAAGAACGCTTTATCGGTTCGTATCAAATCTTACGTACCCTGGGTAGGGGGGGGATGGGAACAACCTATCTAGCTTGGGATCGCAATCGCACCGTACATAATGCACCCATGCTGCTAGTTCTGAAAGAAATGAACGCAGATATGGCTCGCATTGCCAAAGCCAGAGAACTATTTGAGCGAGAGGCGCGAATTTTAAAATCCCTAGAGCATCCTGGTATTCCTAAATACTATGATTTCTTTGTCGAAAGCAACCGCAAATATATTGTGATGGAACTAATCCATGGTCACAACTTAGAGCAGCTTATTAACCAAAGAGGGGCAACCGATCCCAAACGAACAATCACTTGGATGATTCAGGTCTGCAACATTTTGGGCTATCTGCACAATCTAGAACCACCCCTGATCCATCGCGATATTAAGCCAGCCAACCTGATGCTTAGAAATCTAGATAGTCGTCTGATGCTGCTGGATTTCGGTGCCGTCAAGGAATTAGGTACGGCTTTAGAGACTCGGATTGGAGTCGAAGGCTATAGCGCCCCAGAGCAGTATCGGGGCAAACCCTGCCCCCAGTCAGATATTTATGGCGTTGGCACAACAATTATTTTCTTGCTGACAGGTAAAGCACCCATGCAATATTATCGCTATCAAAGTAACAGGTTTGAATTTGATATTGAAAATATTCCTAACTTGCCCAGCAACCTGGGTCAAGTGTTAAGTATTGCCTGTCAACCAGAACCAAGAGATCGCTTCCAAACAGCCCAAGAACTTGCTACTGCTCTAGCAAACTGTCTTTAGTTTATTTCCCTAATTTCGTTTTCCTAATCTCTATTTCCTGATATCTTTCCCCCGAACTAATAACCTAGAGGATATCAATCAATTAAAACGACTCTCAGTGATTAATCTTCGTCCCAGTCTTCGACTAGTAACAATTCGCGAATTTGATCTTGGGGAGAAAAGTCAAAGTCTGATAATTCTCTTTTCCAATGTGACCAGTCATTGCCTAATAATAGGGCAATTTTACCAATGCGATCTTCGGGTTTAACGATGTTTGATTCTACTAAGGAAGATATCTTCCGCTGCAATTTCATCATAGGATGCGCAACTTTCTTTGTCATACGCTCAATATTGCCTGTTATGCTGATATTAAATAATTTGCTAAGGTTAGATCCGTTTGGCTCGACTTAAAATATCCATAGCCTGAAGTTTACGGGAAAAAACCTGACATACTTCTAGCCTAGATTACACCATTTTGGCAAGGGGTGATCGCATTTATTACGGTAATTACCCCAGTAAAGTTGTAAAATCCGACAATAGTTGAGCAAAAAAATATGAATAGACAGTTAGGGTTATGGGTTTTTACAAGCATCATTTTGTTGGTTGCCCCTGTTGTGGCATTGGATGATTCTCTGGGTAAAAACGGCGTTAATGCCCTGCTGTTGCACCAACCGCCCTATAATCTGTTAGGTCGCAAAATTGGCATTGGTCAGGTAGAGGTAGGTCGTCCGATCAAGCTAGGTAAAGATAAAGCCGCTAACGTCTTCAAAAATATATCTCCCAGCGCCGTATTTTATCGCAATCAGCCTCCCATACCCGATAAAAATGCTGACGATCATGCCAGTATGGTTGCTGCCGTAATGATTGCTCAAGATAAGCGCCTCAAAGGAATTGCACCTCAAGCTGAATTATATTCCTCGGCGGTGGGTTCACTTAGCAATGGGGGACAGCCGCAAGAATGTTTGGCTACTCAACACGTTGCGCTGCAAAATAGTGGCGATGTTAGAGCGATCAACTTCAGTTTTGGCGAGTCTTTAGAACGAGATGAGCGAGAGGATGCGGAATTAAACGGTAAAGCACTGCTAACTTCCTGCATTGACTGGTCGGCTGAACAGCACAATACTTTGTACATTGTTGCGGGAAATCAGGGTAAAGGCGGAATTCCGATCCCCACCGACAATTTTAACGGTATCACCACTGCCTACACCATGAAAAGAAATGGTAAATTTAGCAAGGTGGATTTTGCTAATTTGAGTGCCTTACCGATAGGCATTGGTCGCAGCTTTATCAAAAAAGAAATTAATGCGGGAGAGCGTCGGGCTGTAAGTCTAATTGCTCCTGGAGGACAGATATCCGTTCATAATCAGCAGGGAGAAGTTGAACAGGTTAGCGGCACTAGCTTTGCAGCTCCCCACATTACGGGAGCGATCGCGCTATTACAAGAATATGGCGATCGCCAGTTGCAGTCTCAAGCACCTAACTGGAGTCTTGATTCTCGTCGTCATCAGGTAATGAAGGCTGTATTGCTCAACTCGGCTGATAAGATTGCTGATCGCGGTGATGGTATGTTATTGGACATGGAACGTACCATTATGGGCGAAAAGAATCATACGTGGTACGAAGCCGATGCTTATGTTAATCCGCGCATTCCTCTCGATATTCAGATGGGAACAGGACAGATGAATGTTTGGCGAGCCTATCGGCAGTTTAGCGCGGGAGAAGCTCAACCGCATCAGCCAATTGCACCCTTGGGTTGGGACTATGGTGAAGTTCGGGCATTGGAATATCAGGAATACGAGCTGGCAGAACCTTTAGCCGCAGGTAGCCACGCCGCCATAACTCTAGTTTGGAACAGATTAGTTACTCTCAATGACTTTAATCGCAATCAACAATATGATGTCGGGGAAACTTTTCGCGATCGCGGTTTAAATAATTTAGATGTTTATTTGTTGCCCCTAAATGAAGAAAGCAACATGCGAAACATCTGTGCTTCTTCTAGTTTTGAAGACAGTACCGAACATATTTTTTGCCCCATACCTCAAACAGGACGCTATAAAATCCGCATTTATCATCGCCATCAGTTTAATGAGCCAGTCCAGTCCTATGGTTTGGCTTGGTGGACGAAATCAGCAAACGTTGAACAGTGAACATTGAGCATTAAACATTGAACATTGAGTAATTGCTCCCTCAGAGAAATAGGATAGTCAAGTAAAGTTATATCTCCTTGCCCTCTGCCCTTTGCCCTTATGCGAAGCGGCTTGCACTTGTCGCATTGAGTGTACCACAAGGGCATAACATATCCTTAAGGACTGCCCTCTGCCTTCGACATCACATGAAAAATGGAGATTAAGAACATTGTTGTTGCTCAATCTCCAGTGGATGATATTAAAAAATTTATGTCCTGAGATTTCTATAGAGGAATAACTTGGAAATCAACGGTGGCGCTTACTTCAGGATGCAGCTTGACTTCGGCTTGGTAGTCACCAGTAGTGTTGATATCGGGAACTTCAATACCACGGCGATCTACTTCAATACCAGCCTGCTCTTTGATGATATCGGCGACTTCTTGGCTAGTAACAGTACCAAAGATAGCGTTTTCTTCCCCAACTTGTTTACGGATGGTTAATTTACCAATAGTTTTGAAAGCAATTTTTTTGTTTTCTGCTGCCTGTTTCTCAGCTAATTTTAGCTGTCTTTCTTTTTCTCTTCTTGCTTCTACCTGTTGAATAATGCCTTTGGTGGCAATGCTCGCTAAACCTTGAGGGATCAGGTAGTTACGAGCATAACCAGGAGCTACATCAACTAGATCTCCGTCGCGACCTAGTTTACTAACACTCTGATTTAAGACTACGGATACGCGCTTTGCCATGATTCTACTAAAATTCTCCTATATCGATTACCTATTTTGATGTGGCGATTTTGCTCTGCACCTCAGAACTTTTTATTATATCAGTCAGATTAAAGAATCTTAAAAAGTATTGATTTTGAATTCCTCTTGCTGACTAAGACACCAAACTAGAAAGCAAGTGTGGAGTTAATTAGTCTTCTCCTCACCTGCTACGGGTAAATATTTCATTTCGCCATTTAATTATGTTTAGCCATTTTATTTTTCATCGCTGAGGAGCTTCTTTGATAGCTCTAGCAACGGCTTTCCAGGCTAGTTTCTTGTTATATTGACTATCTCGCAACAGGGGACGAACTTCCGCGCCATCTTTTCGGGGAGCAAAATCACTCAACCAAGTATAGCGGTCATTTAATCCCCAGTTAATTACGGTAGTAACCGCAGGTTCATCTAGGACAACGGAAAGATACTGATAATATGATTCTGCCACAATGCGATCGCGAGCCTGGATATTTTTCGGTAGTTCAACATCACTCACATCTAGCTCAGAAATAATAATTTCTAGACCTAAATCGGCAACATCCTTGAGGAAGCGACGGAATTTATTGCCATCAAAACGATTATTGAAGCGAGCTAATAGATGACTTTGAATTCCCAAAGCATGAACAGGCGCACCTTCAGACTTAAGTTTGGTCAGTAGCTTGAGTAGGGCATTACGGCGCTGCTCCCAGAAGCTGTTGTTGGAAGCATCGCTATAGGTCAAGCTAGTTTCGTTGAGGACTAACTTAGCACTGGGATCAGCAGCGTGAGCAATCTCAAAAGCCCGTTTGATGTAGTCTACTCCTAAAAAGTTGAGCCAGGTAGGAAACTTCTCTCCATTGACCCCACTGATATTGGTATCTCTTAAGCCATCGGCTCTACCATCTTCGACATTAATTACTTCATTTACCACGTCCCAGGAGCTTACTTTGCCAGCATATTTTTTGCCTAAAGTAGAAACATGGTTGATAAAAATCTCGTTGATTTCGGCGCTAGTCGTACTGCCAGACTTAAACTTTTCTACTAGCCAAGGAGAATTAAATTGAGTCCAAAGCATAGGATGACCACGAAAAGCCAGCCCATTTTGTTGGGCAAAGTTAAAGAAGGGATCTATCTGGCTAAAATCATAACTGTTTGTGCCAAAAGGACCGACAGTAACACCAAAAAAACCGCCTACAATTAGTCCATAGTCGGTTAAGAAAGTTCGTTGAAATTTAGCATCTTGGGGAAAATCATTAGGCGATCGCTGATGAAAACCGCCATAAATAATTCCTTTAGCAGCAGCTATTTGGCGGAGACTTTTCTCACCTTTATTTTTATTACCTTTATTTTGTAGCTCTTCTGTTAGCTTTTGAGCAACTGCGGCATTA
>JBCCNG010000200.1:0-7331 GCA_039025955.1 Cyanobacteria bacterium P01_C01_bin.72
AGCCGATCGCACTCAAGATCCGACTCCTGAAGCAGGTAGTAAGGGATTTGCGACGATAATCGGTAGCATTACCGCTTTGGTCAAGATTAAAAACCCAAAAAGGCTTTAATGTTTTTAATCTTGACCAAAGCGGTAATGCTACCGATTATCGTCGCAAATCCCTTACTACCTGCTTCAGGAGTCGGATCTTGAGTGCGATCGGCTTTTTCCACCTCATCGCGATCTCGCAACTCCCCGAGCAGCCTTTTGGTAAACTGTAACCGTTGCCCATCCGTCAATTCTGGCTCATCAAGCGCCAAAATAAATTCCATAGTCTCGTTATTATTCACGATCGCCCTTGTTCGTTATCTAATCTGGCACTGAGTTACGTTAGTTTTCGCTGCAACTTTCAACCGTAATTCTTTAATATTTTAGCCCGATATCTTGACTCAATTTAACGCTTCACGTGAATTAAAACTTTAAGCTATTTTCCCTATAAAAAACTGGAACAGCCATAATCGCCACTCCAGTTCTCAACTACCAACTAGAAATTATTAATTATCATTAGGATCAGCAATAGGTTGTGCTTCTGCGTTTTGTTGAGCAATAATCGCCCGCTTCTTACGCTTGATAGTTAGATAGCGAATTGCATCCTCGCTTAAGCGCATCATCCTTTCTAGAGGGGCGTTTTGGCTACCATCGGCAGTATAGTTCATTTGGACATAAATACCGTCGAGATATTTTCCTACGGGGTAAGCAAGTCTTCTTTTACCTCTGACCTGCACCTCCATATCTGATGCACCTCTTTCGATTAAATAATCCTGATATTTAGCTACTGCATCACCAACCTGATCTTCTGATAGATCTGGGCGCAGGATATACATTAATTCGTACTGGTTACTCATGCTAATTAATCTCCTTGTGGACAAAATGGCTTCTGATTAGAAGCAAGGACTTACTATCTTACTACTACCTGAACGTAAATTGGCATTATTCCAGAAGGCGATTAGCAGAATAATTTAAAATTAAGCTATCTCAAGGCTGTACTCTTGGCTTCACCAATAGCGAACTTGGGAGTATGATTTCCTAATGAGAAGTATCTCAAATTTGACAAATCTCTTGAAAATTTCGATTTTGCTATGGTACAACGCTATGTCCGTATTAAAACTAATCGCGAGCAGGTTTATTATGGTGTGCTGCAAGCAAACCGTAGCGTTGTTGTCTATGATGCCCCACCCTGGTTAGGGGGGCAAGAGGCGGATATTGTTCAAGAATTAGACACCTATCAGCTACTTCCTCCTTGTTTTCCATCCAAAATAATTGCTGTAGGCAAAAACTATCTCAAGCACGCTGCCGAAATGGGAACGCCTGTACCTGATGAACCCCTTTTATTTTTAAAGCCGACAACTACTATTGTGGCAGATAGCGATAATATTCACTATCCAGTTGAGTCCCAACAGGTTGATTATGAAGGAGAATTAGCTTTAATTATTGGCGATCGCTGTAGCAAAGTTGATCCAGAGCAAGGAGCAAGAAGTATCTGGGGCTATACTATCGCTAACGACGTTACAGCTAGAGATCTCCAGAGAAAAGACAATCAGTGGACAAGAGCCAAAGGATTTGATACATTTTGCCCTTTAGGACCTTGGATTGTCCGAGAATTAAGCGTTGAGGCAAAGATCCAAACTTTTCTTAATAGTGAAGATGCTCCCCGCCAGTCGGGAACAATTAGCGACATGGTTTTTAGTCCTGATGTCCTGGTTTCCTATATCTCTCAGATTATGACCTTGTTACCTGGGGATGTAATTCTTACGGGTACTCCCGAAGGAGTTGGGGCAATGAATCCAGGAGATGCTGTAAGAGTAGAAATTGAAGGTATTGGCACTCTCAGTAATCAGATTGTTTAGCTGTTAATGCTGTTAATTTACTGTCAATCATAAGTGCCAGGAGCAAATCAAACAGGCAGGCATCTAGCGGGGTAACTGGCTATATGCCGCAGCGGAGACAGTTGGGATTTCTGGGTAGCGCCCCATGATACATTCGGCTATGCAAAAGAGACTTGCGCCAGTGGCAATTATAAAAACTAGCCCTCCGATTAATCCCAATCCGCCAATTGTGCCAAAGACGATAGAAATTAAAGAGATAGCAATCCCAAATAAAATCGATTGCAGGGTATTGAAACGAATAAAGTAAGCAATGTTTTCGTTCCTGACTACAGCGATATAGAGGATAAAGAAGACGACTAAGCTACCAAAACCTAAAGGTACGATCATATTAAAAACCAGATATAGCCAAGATACTGGCGTTACCAGCAGCCGCAATAGCTGAAATATAGGTTCTAAAGCAGGTATTTGCGCTATTAAGAAACCCCCCAAAGAGATCGCATCATAAATAGCAAAAAGATATACAGCTGCGCCAAAAAAGCGTTCTTGAACGTCGGCTGTTCCAAACCTCGCCATCTTAAAATATGCTCCAGAAATAAAAGTTAACAGGTGTTAGTCTTAGTTGAGAGCGAAAGCGATTAAACTAGACCAGGAAAATAGCAAGCAAGCTATGAGTACCACGATAACGCAATTATCTCAAATCTTGTAGTCACAGAAGCGCTAAATTAGCTGTTCTAATTAATCCAGGTGACGTTAAAACCCATTTGACATTGATATACTTCAGCCTGCTTGGCTGTCTGCTGCTTCAGTATTTTGCCGCATCTCAGCTCACTATTCTGCCATCGAGGTAAACCTCTTTGATCTGACATTAAACAATTTTGACAAACCTGTTGGGGAGACAGGATTTGTTTGTCGGTCATCATCACTATCATGCTATAGATCTTTCCTTAGTCATAGCGATACTTAGATAGTTTCAATTCTAATTGCTGAAGATTGTTCTGGACTAAATTTTAGGAAAAATTATTAGAAAAATTATCAAAAGAAAGAACTCATACGTGTCATCACTTAAAAAAGTGCGATCGCTAAATGATCATGGTCAAGATAGACGAGATTAATCAACTTGATCTTTGCTGAAGGCTGTGCAATAAGCCAAATGTCCTTTACCCTGTCAATACTACCTATACTTTGCTTTTGCTGATAACCGATCTCGCTTAAATTTATGCCTTCAGGAGTCGTACACGATCGCATTACTATTTGGCTGCTACCGTGGGTCGTTGGCTTGACCTATTTTATGTCTCGCAGTGCTGAGATTACCCTAATTCTGTCCTGTGGCTATTTGTTCAGCGGCATGATGTTTGGACCCGACCTGGATATTAGTTCCCTACAATATAAACGCTGGGGTATGATTCGCGGCATCTGGCTTCCCTACCGTAAGTTTTTCCGCCATCGCTCCCTATTTTCCCACGGCTTTCTCATTGGCACATGTGTGAGACTGGGATATTTATTTGCTATTATCGCCTTTGTGGGTATTTTAGGAGTAGCGATCGCTCAAGCATGTTTTGGCTTTACTTGGAATTGGCAAGAATTTGCGGCAAAAAAGCTGTACTTAATCACGCAAAAATATCCCCAGGAAACATTAGCTCTATTTATGGGTTTAGAAATTGGCGCGATGAGTCACAGCATTAGCGATTGGTTTAGTTCTTATCAAAAACAACGTCTGAAAATTAAATCCAATAAGGTCAAAGCTAAAACCAGAATCAAGAAATTGCGTCGAGCTAAAATCTATCAAAAAAAGAAATAATGGCTGATAGTTGATAGCTAAAAACTAAGCAATACGAGATAAAACTCGATCTACTCGCTCAAGTTCAATTTCTAAGAAATCATCAACCGTCCAGTTTGCCTTACGCTGGAGCATATGGAGAGGATAGAGACTAGAAATACCCACCACCTGGATTTTGGCTCGCTTGGCAGCGGTAATGCCAACGGGATTATTTTCGATCGCTAGACATTCTGAAGGCTCAAGCCCCAGCTGAGAGAGGGCAAATAAATAGGGGTCAGGATCGGGTTTACTCCCTGCTAGATCGTCTCCTGCCACAATCAGGTCAAAGTATTCGGTTAGTTCCACTTTGGCTAAGATATGCTCAACCTCCGAGCGGGTTGCGCCAGTAACCAAGCCAGCTTTAATGCCTTGCTCCCGCAACTGAGTCAAAAAATCCTTGAGATTGGAGGGTAGGGGGATCTCTTCTAGCTGCTCAACTTTTTGGCGATAACCCTGGGCTTTAGTTTGCAGTAGCTTATCTAGATAGGTATCGGCAAGAATACGCCCACGACTAGCAAGAATATCCTTCAAACAGGCGCGATCGCTTCTGCCACGGCAATATAGGGTATATTCGTCGTCATCTGCCCGTAAATTCTCGCCTAAAAGAATCTCCGCAATTAGCTCCTGGTTAATTTCTTCGTCATTGATAATTACACCACTAAAATCTAGAAAAACCGCTTTGAGACTCATAAACTAAACTTTGAGTATTAATTACTGCTCGATTTTACCCCTGTAGTTAGCTGGTTTGTCCACCAAACATCTTCGGTTAACACCTGACTAAAACCCGCTTTCCCCAGCCAAGCATCAACACTACCAGCGGCATACTCTTTGATATAAGGCTCTTCAAATATATCAGACAGCCAAGTTGTGTTGCGCAAAGTTTTCTGATGACCATCCAGAATAATTACCTGTCCTCCTGGTTTTAAGAGACGGTAAGCATCTTCTAATATAGCTTGGGCGATCGCTGTAGGCGTTTCGTGGAAGAGGAGAGAAGCTGTCACCACGTCAAATTCAGCGTCAGGTAACTTGGTGCTTTCTGCCAGTCCATGAACCCACTGAATATTTAGCTGTTCCTGCTGTGCCTTATGTTCACACATAGCCAACATTTGGGGCGATAAATCCAGTCCTATCACTTCAGCCTCAGGAAAAGCCTGTTTGAGCATGATCGTTGTCGAACCTGTACCGCAACCCAGGTCAATTAGCTTCTGCGGGCTGCCTTTAATTGCTTTAACTACTGCTTCGCGATTCCAGTTTTCGTTCGGGGGTAAAGCGTGTTTGGTGACAGGATCGTAAGTTATCGCTGCCCCTGATGTTAGATAACCCCCGTCAATACCGTGAAAGTTCTGGGATTTATAATACTCAGGATACACTAGGTCGGGATCTTCCAGGCGATCGCACGCCCCTGACCAATCGATACTGTCGGAAAGTTCTTTAAGTGCCTGGCGATCAATTAAAAACCCAAAGATTGGCTGAATAAATTTTTCCCACAGAGTATCTTGAGCAGTAGCCATCAGGTATGTAGTTTATAAAAGTAGATATTCTCTATATTTTAGGCAATAATGCCCAATCATGTCTTGACAACTATTGATCAAATATAGATTGTTTATCTATTTTTAAGGGGAATCGGCAAATTACTAGAGATTAGCCGTAAACACTTTGATTAAAATTAAACTGCTGATGGCGATAAAGATCCAGGATAAACCTGCCAGATAAAATGGTTTAAAACCTGTAGTGGAGAGCTCCTTAAATCTGGTTTCCATCCCCATTGCACCCATAGCGACAACAAACAAAAATGAATCAATTTGAACTAAAGTCTGTTTCAAACCAGGCATCATTGGTAAGTATGTATTAGCTAAAGACATTACCAAAAAAAGTAATACAAACCAAGGAACAGTAACTTTAGAAAATAGACTTTGTTGCTGGGAATCTGGAGCAGAATGGGAAAATGCTCCCAGTAAAATTACAATGGGAACTAAATAAATTACTCTAGACAGCTTAGAAATTGTTGCCAGATCTCCACTGATAGTTCCAAAGTGAGAGGAAGCCGCAATTACGTGGGCAGTTTGCTGAATCGAAAATCCACACCAAAAACCAAACTCAGTTGGTGATAAATTCAGAATTGCGCCAATTAGGGGATATAGCAGCATGGCGATAATACTGAAAATTGTTACTGCGGTGATTGAATAGGCGGTATCTTCATCCGATGCCTGAATCACGGCATTTGCAGCGACCACTGCTGAAGTTCCACAGATAGATGTTCCTGCCGCTACTAATTGGATCAGTCGAGTATTTAACCCCAGTTTTCTTCCTAGCCAATAGGTAAAAATGAAAGTTGTGGTGATCGTCAAAAAAGTAATGCCAACTCCCAAATTACCAATTTTTATGGCATCAGTAAAATTCAACTTAAAACCAAGAATAATTATTGCCAACTTCAGAACTTTTTTGGAGCTAAATTTAATTCCTGGCTGAAATAAATTAGGTAGCTTGACTATATTACCTAAAGCAATTCCCAGAGCAATCGCGATCGCCGAAATGCTGACCATTTCCATCCCTGGTCGAGTATGCAAAAAATAAGTAAGTCCGCTGAGAGCTAAAGAGAGCATAAGTCCAGGGATAATAACTCTATTTTGATAAAAGGAGTTAATCTGAGAAATGTTAAAGCGAAACTTGTCAAGATTACGAGTTTTCATGATTGCTAATCATCTCAGCTTTCAGAGCCATAAGTTCTATTGCTGGCATTGGTCATCAAGTACTAATCAATCAAGATCAACAACATAAACCGCGTCCATATTCAAAACTGGAGTTTCAAGGAAACCCCTTTTCCCTTTCCCCCTTTCCCTTTAACCTAACAACAGACAAGTTAAAACTAATGGTTTCAAAGTGGATGGGGTTTAGATTAGATTAAAAACTATCAATATGAGACTGGGATTAATGCTCAACAATCTTGCTGCTTTGTTTTTGACTGGATTTACCGCTAACTAATGAAACCTGATCAAAAGCTCGTCACTAGTTGGTACAACAGATGGCAAATTTCTCTGCTAGATCGTTATCTAATTAGACAGTTAAGCTGGTTTTTCCTCTTTAGCGCCAGTTTAATCACCTCGTTGGGGGTAGCCATCGGTACTGTATCCGAGCTCGCCTATCAAGTCAGCGAACTTGAGCTACCGATTTCTGTCGCCCTGCTCATTTTTGGCTGCAAAATTCCTGAATATGCCGCCTACGCCTTACCGATATCAATTCTGTTGACGGGGTTGATCATCTTTGGCAGATTAAACAGCGATCGCGAATTAACTGCCTTATTTAGCTTTGGCATCAGCCTCTATCGCCTCATGCTTCCTGCTCTGGTATTTAGTCTAATTGTGACAGGCATAACTTTTTTACTCAACGAGCTAATTGTACCTGGGGCAAACTATCAGGCAAATCTGCGGCAAAGTCTCTACATTGTCAAAACTGAATTAAACCTGCAAAAACAAGACATCTACTATGCTGAATATGCCTCAGATTTTAATACTAGTAAAAAACTCAAAAGTATCTATTTTGCAGAAAGATACGAAGAACCAAATTTGTTAAGATTAACTATCATTGATTACCATCAGGATCAGATCGAGCAAATCATTACCGCTAGTTCGGCTCAGTGGGATCAATCACAG
>JBCCNG010000201.1:0-7313 GCA_039025955.1 Cyanobacteria bacterium P01_C01_bin.72
CAAGGCGACAAGGACAAGTGCGAAGCGGTATCCTTGACCGAAGGGAATCCTTTAGGATAGGGCGGCTATGCTTCGCAAATCGCTATAAAGATGAGCTTCAATCGACTTCAGATTCAGAAGTAGTGGCTGCTGGAGTGGCTGAAGTGGCGGTTTCTGCCTCGGATAGATCAGGCTTGGTTTCCGAGTCTGCGTCTGTCACAGGAGCTTCTGCCACAGGAGTTTCTGTCGTAGGCTCTGGGGATTTTGACTGTTTTTCTGGGGTCGTCGAAGTTTCCGTATCAGGACGCTGGGCTTTTTCCCATCTAGATTCAGCATCTGCCATTACTACTTCCAGCTTTTCCAGATTTTCGCCAGGATATGATTCAAGAGCCTTGATTGAGAGAGACATGCGATTTTGATGTTCATCAATCTGTTTGACCACAACCTTGATTGCTTGTCCTACTTCAAAGACATTATTCAAAGACTCAACACGCGCGCTGCTAATCTCTTTGATGTGTAGTAAACCAGTGGCGCCATCTAGGTCAACAAACACGCCGTAAGGCTTAATATTGACGATTTTGCCCGGCATCAGCGCCCCTTCTTCAATGCTGTTCATCGCCACTGCCCGCATTGCATCTCGTTGAGACAGCACCAGCTTACGATTTTCTTGGTTGACCTCCAAAAAGGTTGCGGTTAAAAGCTGTCCGACAAGGGAATCTAAGTTATCACGCTGCTGCAAATGCGATCGCGGAATAAAGGCTCTTAAGCCGGAAACTTCACCCATCACTCCGCCTTTATTGACTCCCGTAACCCTTAGCTGAGTTGACTTACCTGTCTCTGCCATTTCCTTGATATCAGCCCAAGCTTGGTCTAGGGCTAACTGTCGTAGAGAAAGAGTTACCTGTCCTTCCCCATCCTGTTCGCGAATGATCAAAAATTCTTTAGTTTCGCCAATGGGTAAAATTGCTTCTAGATTATTGACAAAGCCCAATGCCGCCTCATTAGTTGGGACAAAAGCAGGAGATTTGCCACCGATATCAATATACGCTCCATCAGAAGTTGTTTGGACTACTGTTCCCTGTATTTTCTGCCCTCTCGTAAACTCATAGTCATATTCCTGAAGCGCATTCTCAAAATCTTCCATTGAGAATGCCTGAGATGAGTTGGGAACGGAGGTTGAATCAGACATAGTGTACATATGATGAATATTAACGGTCAAAACGTTGACAGTAGGCAATTTTTAGCCACTACAACTTTTGGCTAAACAAGTCTAGCACTTTTTTCCATGCATCTTTAGCTGCATCAGGATTATAGCTTTTAGGACGACGATCGCACATAAATCCGTGAGTTACTTCTGGGTAACGAAATACCTGATGAGGGATATTCTGCTTTTGTAACTCCTGTTCAACTTGTTCTGTTTCCTCATTGGGAATTAGTGGATCGGCTGTACCAAAGAAAGCATAAATTGTGCCTTTGATGTTTTTAGTTCGAGTAATAGTAGGGTCGTTCTCTCCAGGACACCAGGTCGCAATCCCCGCACCATAAAAAGATGCCGTTGCGGCAACATCGGCTAGAGTTGCGGCAAGATATACCACATGACCACCAAAACAAAAGCCAATCGTGCCAACTCCCGACCGCTTTACTTGAGGCTGACGATAAAGATAGGCTATGCAAGCTTGGATATCACTAATCAAATCCTGCGCCTGAGTTTTTACCTTATATTCTCGTCCTTGCTTAACTTCCTGATCAGAGTAGCCGACGGCAAATCCTGGAGCTTGACGCTGATAGATGGCAGGAGCAATCGCCACATATCCTGATGCGGCTAATCTGGCGGTAATCTCTTGGATATGTTCATTTACGCCAAATATTTCTTGGATCACAATCACTCCAGGGTAAGTTCCTGCTGTTGTTGGCATTGCCACATAAGCATCAATTGCTAAACCCTGATTGTTGATCTTAACCCACTTGCGAGATGTTTCCAATTTGATTACTGATTCTTAAATTTAAATTACTAATTGCTAAATTACTGATTCTTAAGACAGTAATGTTCAATCTTCAATCTTCAATGTCAAAGGACTCCTTTGGAACTAGGAATAGCACCCGCACGACGGGGATCTACCTCCGTTGCCATGCGCATCGCCCGAGCAAAGGCTTTGAAGGTTGCTTCAATAATATGGTGGGAATTAATTCCATCCATCTGGCGGATATGGAGAGTCATCTGAGAATGATTGATTACAGCGACAAAAAATTCTCGTACCAATTGAGTGTCATAAGTACCAACTCTTTGGGTAGGAATCTCCAAGCCATAGCTGAGGTGGGGTCTACCCGAAAAATCTAGTGCCACCTGGATCAAAGCTTCGTCCAGGGGAGCGATAAAATGACCAAAACGAACAATGCCTTTGCGATCGCCCAGTGCTTTAGCTAGTGCCATGCCTAGAGTAATGCCCACATCTTCATTAGTGTGATGATCGTCAATTTCGATGTCGCCAATAGCTTTAATCTTCAGGTCAAACATCCCGTGAGAAGAAATTTGATGCAGCATATGATCGAGAAAAGGAATGCCAGTATCTGTCTGACATTGACCAGTACCATCAATATTTATTTCTACCTGAACATCCGTTTCTCCCGTCTTACGGCTCACAGATGCGGTTCTTGGATTGAGAACCAGATAATCTAAATTCTCATTTTTGACAGGGCGATCGCTTATTTGCATGATGTGTTTCGCGTTTAAATCGGTCTATAAATTTATCGTAGCCAAAAGCTCAAAAAATCTACATACCCATGATCTCATATCCAGAATCAACATAGATCACCTGTCCTGTGATCCCGCTAGCCAAATCGCTAGACAAAAAGGCAGCAGTGTTGCCCACTTCTGTTTGGGTTACGGTGCGACGTAAGGGCGCGGTTGCTTCTACATGGCGGATCATATCGAGAATTCCCCCTACTGCCGAAGAAGCTAAAGTCCGAATTGGACCGGCTGAAATGGCATTAACCCTGATATTATCTTGACCCAATTCCGCAGCTAGATAGCGAACGCTCATTTCCAAGGCTGATTTAGCTACTCCCATGACGTTGTAGTTGGGAATAACTTTAACTCCACCGAGGTATGAGAGGGTAACAATGCTACCTCCTTCTGTCATTAGCGGCTTGGCTCTGACGGCGAGGCAGTTGAGGGAAAAACTACTAATATCAAGTGCTTTGGCAAAACCCGCTCTAGAGGTAGCAGAAAAATTGCCCGTGAGATCTTCGCGTTCGGCGAAAGCTAGACAGTGAATCAGAATATCTAGCTTGCCCCACTTTTGCTTGATGGTGTCAAACATAGAATCCATTAGTTCATCATTCTGGACATCGCAGGGAACAATAATACTGGGATTGAGGGGTTCAACTAAATCTCTAACTTTCTTCTCAAAGCGTCCTCGTTCATCAGGAAGATAATTAACACCAATGTTTGCCCCAGCCTGGTGTAGCTGTTGAGCAATACCCCAAGCAATAGAGCGATTGTTAGCTATTCCTGTAACGAAAGCATTTTTTCCAGTTAAATCTAGCACGGTCTTTTCCCAAATGTTTAGCTGCAATTATCTATCCTACAACTGCCTGGGGAAGTGGCATAGCTGTATTAAAATTTGATGTGGACTAAAAAAATATCTTGAGAGCAAAACTTATGTTTCTGGCAATCAACTAAAGATAAAGCAAGGTAAAGTGATCTGTTCCCGTATTTACCAAAACTTTATCGAAAACAGTCATGATAGAAATAACTTACAGGTATGTATTGTAAGAATATGTAACTAAGAAGATGTAATTGTTTAAGCTAATATCGTATCCAACACGTCATACTATCCAAATAACTTAGGCTCAGGCTCTATGGAATTACCCTTGACACAAAATCAACCGCTCGCATCAGTATTTCGTAAACTTGGTCGTGGTTCTTTTCCTCCTATTGTGGAGAGTTTTGAGCGAGGTAAAACTATTTTTTTCCCTGGAGATCCAGCCGAAAGAGTTTATTTTTTGTTAAAAGGAGCAGTTAAGCTTTCTCGCGTTTATGAAGCAGGAGAAGAAATTACCGTGGCTCTGTTGCGAGAAAACACTGTGTTTGGTGTACTCTCCTTAATTACTGGTCAAAAAAGCGATCGCTTTTATCATGCAGTGGCATTTACCCCTGTAGAATTATTATCTGCTCCAATAGAACAGGTGGAAAAAGCGCTACAGGAAAATCCTGAGCTGTCCCTGCTGATGCTGAGAGGACTTTCCTCGCGTATTTTGCAGACGGAAATGATGATCGAAACTTTAGCTCATCGGGATATGGGTTCGCGGTTGGTTAGCTTTTTGCTAATTCTCTGTCGAGATTTTGGCGCGCCAACAACAGACGGGATCAAGATCGACCTCAAACTATCTCATCAGGCGATCGCCGAAGCGATTGGTTCGACAAGAGTAACAGTTACCAGGCTTTTGGGTGATCTACGGGAAAAAGAACTCGTCTCCATACATAAAAAGAAAATTACCGTTCATAATCCTGTTGTACTTAGCCAACAATTTGCTTAAATCTTGATATGATCGACTATATAAACAGCAATGTTAAAGAGCGCTCTAGACAACATGTTCTCAACAATAACTGTTTGTTCAAGCTAGTTTTTGGACTAAATTACTTATATACTCTCCATGACCAGCGGTTACATTCTAATTGCAGCAATTTTTTTCTTGGGCGGTATTGTTGCAGTTTTTGGCGATCGCGTCGGCAGCAAAATTGGCAAAGCCAGACTCAGATTATTTAATCTCCGTCCTCGCCAGACGGCGATGATTATCACCTGGATTACGGGGATGTTGATTTCAGCACTTACCTTGGGAATCTTATTTGGATTGAGTAAATCTTTGAGAAGAGGCATTTTTCAGCTAGACGACATTCTCAAGGAGAAAAGACAAACTGAGGCAGAGTTAGCGCAGGCAAGAGAAGAGCAGCAGCAGGTACAGCAACAGCTAGCTCAAGTTAAGCGGCAGCAAAGCCAGGCAGTAGTAAATCTGAATGCGACCAATCGCAATTTTGCCGAGTCAAAACAGCAGGTTAAGAAAATTTCTGATGAGGCAAAAAAGCTGCAGCTGGAGCTAGATAATCTCCTGGCAGAGCGTGAGTCAAAACAGCAGCAGTTAAATCAGCTACAGCAGCAAAGCCAAGAATTACAAACTCAGCTACAGCAACGAGAGCAAAAGATTAGTCAGCAGGATCGGGTCTTAACAGAAAAAGAAACTCGGCTGCAAGATCTAGAGCAGCAACAGCAATTATTACAAACCCAGGTACAGGAGCGGGATCTCTCAATTGATCAGCTTGATGAGGCGATCGCCGCAGCGGAAGTAAGCTTAAGACTTAGAACCAAAAGACTGGAACAGCTAGAGTCTCAGCTAGCATTTTTATCGAGAAATGTAGCGGCTTTAGAACAATCCTATCAGGAGCTGAGAGAAAAGAAGATTGCCGTGGTCAAAGGTCAGGTACTCTCTTCCGCAGTGGTTAGGATCGTCAATCCCAATGCATCAAAATCGGCGATCAATAGTCTATTGAGCCAGGCAAATACCAACGCAGTTCGGGCAACTCAGTTTAACGGTGCTAAATCCGAACAACGGATTGTAAAAATTACTAGGTCGCAGGTAGAACAGCTTGAATCTGAAATCAAAGATGGTCAAGATTATGTAGTCAGAATTCTCTCAGCGGGAAACTATGTGCAGGGGGAAAAGGAAATTAGGGTGTTTGCCGATTTAGCTTTAAACAAACAAATCTTCGAGGCGGGAGAAGAGATTGCTACCGTGTCAATCGATTCGCAAAATATCAATCGTCAGGAAGTGCAGGAAAGACTGAATTGGCTGTTGGCAGTATCTAAATTTCGCGCTCAAAGAGCAGGAACGTTAGGCGAAATTGAAATCGGTGGGAATCAGGTAGAAGATATCGTCGATTTTGTTAATAAGATTACCCAGGCAAACGAGCCTGTCCGCGAAATCAAGGCAGTGGTTGCTGAAAATACCTATACCGCAGGGCCATTAAAGATTGATTTTGTTGTCATGCGTGATGGCAAAGTAGTCTACAGTACTTGAATAGTGAACTTAGCTTTATTCAAACAGTCCGTGAAGTAAAGCAAACAGTGAAGATGCAAAATATACTTGGTTTAGATCCTGGTAGGGACAAGTGCGGTATTGCGGTTATAAATGCTCAAGGCGAAGTAGTTGACCATCAGGTAGTCGATTCGGCAGAGACAATCTCCCAGATCAAGCTGCTGGTAGAAAAGTTAGCTATAGATTTGATTGTGATGGGAGACGGGACAACTTCCAAAACTTGGCGGCAAAAAATTGCATCGGATTTACCTAACCTATCAGTAACAACCGTCAACGAGACTAATAGTACTCTAGAAGCACGCGATCGCTACTGGAATATGTATCCTGCCATGGGTCTGCAACGTCTTATTCCTCAAAGCTTGCGAACTATACCCCGCCCAGTGGATGATATTGTGGCAATTATCTTACTCGAACGATATTTTGCTAGTCGGTCTTAAAGAAGTCTCTTCTTAATCAGCAGTCAAATACAGTATTTGATAAGATGGGCACTTCTGAGAATAAACATAATCTAATATTTTCTAAGGAAATAAGTTCAGGAGAAATGATAGATAGCAACAATTTAGGATCACCAGAGCCAGAAGTTGTTGAACTTAACCAAGCTAAACAGCATCATCATCAGCCCCAAGGGATAGAAGAGATTGGTCGCAATTTCTATCTTGATAATCCGACAGAGATTACTAACTATTTAGTTGCCAATGCGGCTTTAATTCCTATTCTGCAAGATGCTCATTGTCAAATAAGACAAGTTTTTAAGAGTCAAGCAAAACTATCTCTTAAACTTTGTTGTGACCCAGATGTACCTGATTGGAATCAGCTTACTTTATCAATTCATGTCGGTTGTGATGCTCAGGTTGAGCGTATCTGCTCACTCAAAGAAAGCTTGGATGATAACTGGTGGATTGATGTATACTCCCTTGTTCCTAATTTAAATATAAACGTGAGCTTTGATGATCTTTGATTGGACAGAATATTATTCTATTGTTGAGGATAGTACCCAAGATTTACTAGATAAGCTAGGTAATCATGGCAAGTCTGTGCCTGTACTAAAAATGAGAGATGCCGCTAGATTACGTTCTTGTATTAGTAGAGTTTATTATTCTGCATTCTGCTCGACGAGAAACTATTTGCGGGATGAATTGGACTATCCAGAAATGAGTGGTTTTGGTCAGAATCGAGAAAAACTAAATTTACATCGGCAGATACCTGAAATTCTGGGTCATGAAAATTCCCGGGAATTACGA
>JBCCNG010000202.1:0-7306 GCA_039025955.1 Cyanobacteria bacterium P01_C01_bin.72
CGATTACTACTAAATCAACCTTTCCTGCTTCTAAATTAGTGGGCAGATCGAGCTTTAACTGTCCCGTGTGATCGATCTCCGTCGTGAGTTTTAAAACTTCCATTACTTTCTAAGATTAGCGTTTGAGCTTTTTCTCTATGGTAGCAATGACTGCTGGAGCAGTCCTATATTTCCGAAGGAAATGGCGAATCGTCTATGGCGATTGGCTTGCAGAATTACAAGATACTCGGTGGAAATTGAATGTCTAGATCTTCTACCGATAATTTTCCTGAGATTAAAAGGATCTTCGTAGTAAGTATTAGCCTGTCGAACATCTCCTCTCAGCGGCCTTCTACTCTATCATTTTCTCTGGATAATTTAAGATTCGTTTACCCTGAATATATTAACCGACAGCTTAATGTGATATTTGTCCGACACTGATGGCATTTATTTTGGGACTGCGATTAAAGATAACTTGAGGGCGTAAGATAATCTTAAATAACAGCCAGACGGAATAAATTTCTCCTGGAGAGTTTTTTCTAATCCACTGTCCAGGACGACAATATAATAGAGCAATTAACTTTCTTTCTTGCTCTAGGGTTAGAGGGGCAAAATCTAAAGAGAGATGGAAAAAATCTCCTTTGCGGCTGATATCTGCAACACTCGCTGAAAGCTCAATCTTCTCTTCTAAAATTGAGAGTGCAACAGGAATTCCTCGCTCTAGCTGACCAACTTCTGCCTGAGTTAAGGAAATTTCTGCTCCTACTTCCGAAATACAGTTAGTTATACCCCAATAGGTAGCAATCTCACTCTCTGTTGTGCTTATTTCGAGCTTAACTGTACGCCTCAGCTTAAACCACTCATGAGCATTTGGTTTTGGCACATCAAGTAAGATTAATAGAGCAGCGCCAATAGTGAGTAGATTATAGCCACTCCAGATCCAACCTAAACTTAGACCCTGCATAGCTTTATGGGATGCACCTGGAGTATGTTCCATGGTCAGCAAAATACAGTCGCAAAGATTTGACCAAAAACTTACGGCGGTTAAGACAAAGAGGATTAATAAGGGAAGAGCCAGTTTCCAGTTAAAAGAAAAGCGATCGCGCAGTGTTCCTTTGGGAGTGACATCAAACCCTTGAGCAAAAGGTCGGAACATCGACTGAATTACCGTTACTGCTTGGGGAAAAGCCAAAACTAAACCATAAATCCCTGATAAAATTGCCGATCGCGAGCGATAATTGAGCCAGGAAAAAACCGTTAAACGAGTTAGATAGTAAGGTAGAAAGAAGAAGAGAAATTCATCGGTAGTGGCGCGAATGGGAATAATATCGAATAGCGCATAGCCCAGGGGCATCAAAAGGAAAAAGGCGCTAGCTACACTAGCAAACCAGTGTAGTAAGCCTTCTAAGTGAGCTAGTCTTTGAACTAGACTCAATCCCGAAATAGTCAGGGGGTTGGAGTGAATAAAAAATGCCTGTAGTGTTCCCCTAGCCCAACGTAAACGCTGTTTAACGTGGTCGGCAATATTTTCTGCTGCCAAACCTGCACTAAGCTTCTCATCGATGTAGGTCAGGCGATAACCCTGTGCCGATAGCTGAATTCCCGTAAAGTAGTCTTCACTCAGAGAATCAGTGACAAAGCCACCAATAGACTCTAACGCCTGCCGCCGCACAATAAAAGAAGTTCCCGCACAGACAACGCTACCCGCCGCATCTTTAATCGGCTGTAGGTGACGATAAAATACTTCTTCTTCGGGGGTCAGCACTTCTGATAACCCTAGATTACGGGCAATGGGATCAATGTTATAGAAGTTTTGGGGAGTCTGTACCAAAGCTAGTTTATCCTGCTGAAAAAACCCCAGAGTTCGCTGCAAGAAATTACTAGTGGGAATAAAATCGGCATCAAAAACCGCAATAAACTCTCCCTGAGTTAGAGGCAAAGCATGATTGATATTTCCTGCCTTTGCATGGTCATTATTAGGTCGGGTGATATATTTACAGCCTAATTCCGCAGCAAGCTGGGCAACAAAATCTCTTCTCGTATCATCCAGCAGATATACTGTTTTTCGCTGATAGTCGATCGCCTGACAGCCGATAACAGTCCGTCGCAGAATCAACTCAGGCTCATCGTAGGTAGGAATAAAAATATCTACCGTCGGCTGATAAATCCCCTCTACCACAGGCATCGCCAGTAAATCCCGCTCTCTAGTATTATCCTTGACTTGAACCATAAGCAGCAGTTGGAGACTGCTATTAAAAAGCATCAAGATCTCTAAAAGAAATAAGGCAATACTAAACGTCCCGTCTAGGGGATTACTTAAATTTAGGGTAGAAAGCGATCTCCATTGGACATAGCGAACAGTAAGAATTAACAAGATCGCAATCACAATAAACCTCGACCATGGCTGTGGTTGGGGCGAAATCTTAGTGATCAAAAATACTAAAGCAAAGATGATCATGGCAGGTAAGAGCAAAAACTGACTCATCACCATCGGTACTTCAACCCACATCGGCGGCTGTTCTTGCAGCAGATTTAAATAGGCAAAAATATTAGTAATGGTTGCCGATCCTGTCGCCCAGAGAATCGTAATTGCTGCGGCAACTATAATAATACCGATCAAAGACAAAGTTGCTAGGGGAAGATGCAGCTTGTGAGCGCGAGTTTGCTTGATGGTCATGAAAAGAGATTCAGTTTTGTTAGAGACGCATCTCCTTTTTGACTTAAATCAACTTAATTGTCACGATAGGATTTACGACATGAATTAGCTTTGGTCAGGCAATTAACCACTATAGGATTTGATTAAAATACCGACAAAGGCAAACAAGCCCGTAATCGAAATCGAAATAGCGACAAAAAAAGCGAGAGACGAACGGGATTTATAGCGATAGTTTTCCTGCTTAATATGATGTAGTTCTTGGCGGTGTTCAAAAGCAGCCAGAATAATCGCCACCGTGCCGATACCAATAAAGGAAAGACCGATAATTCTCGTTAGGTGCAGCGGGTCGTCAATATAATCGTAAACGACCGATTGTTGCAAAGCTGTAATAATGCGATCGACACCAAAACCAAAGCTGATCAAAGATAGACAGGTGCGTATCCAAGCCATCAAAGTACGTTCTGCCGCCGCCCGATTGCGCTCTTTGGCTAGTTCAGTATTAGTACTTGGCTTTTTGTTCATGAAATTAAAAGTGAAAATCCAAAAAGATTCCCCTGTCTTATTGTTGACTGCTAACTGATAACTGTTAACTGTGTAGTCATTCTGAATAAAACCAGAGGATTTCGATAGTGACCTACTACCCACTACCCACTACCTCACAAAGATAGGTCAATTAATAAAAAAGACTATAAACCTTTTTTAGCTGTTAAGGTTATTTACGTCTATACTCGCTCTTGATTTACTGGATGAAAATTTTTATTAGTACGGGAGAAGTTTCGGGAGATTTACAGGGATCGCTGCTGATTAAATCCCTCTATAAAGTTGCTGCTGAACGCCAAATTGATCTAGAAATTGCGGGTTTAGGCGGCGATCGCATGAAGCAGACAGGGGCAAAGATTTTAGCGGATACGGCAACTATTGGTTCGATGGGATTTGTGGAGGCAATCCCGTTTATTTTACCGACAATTAAAATTCAAAAGTTAACTAAGAAATATATTCGGCAACATGCTCCTGATGTCCTGGTTTTAATTGACTACCCCACTGCTAATCTAGCTTTGGCTAGCTATGTTAAAAAGCATCTACCCCAGATTCATGTAGTTTATTATATTGCGCCTCAAGATTGGGCAGTACCGATGCTCAATAATGCCCCCAAAATCTCCCAGGTAGTAGATAAGCTGCTGGCAATTTTTCCTCAAGAATACGAGTATTTTAAAAATAAAAATATTAATGCTGTCTTTGTCGGGCATCCCCTCTTAGATCGAATGCAGCAAGCACCAGATAAACTTCAGGCCCGTTTAAACCTGGGACTAGAACCATCGACTTTGGTTGTCACCTTGTTACCTGCTTCTCGACAGCAGGAGATCAAATATCTGCTCCCCGTAATGTGTGAGGCAGCACAGCAAATATCCCAGCAAATACCAGTTAAGTTTTTAATACCCGTCTCTCTACCAGGCTACCGTCAGGCAATTATCGCCGCCGTAGAAAAATACAATTTACCTGCTCAAATTATAGACAGCAAAACCCTGGATGCGATCGCCGCTGCCGATCTTGCGATTACCAAATCTGGTACAGTTAACCTGGAAATTGCCCTGCTAAATATCCCCCAAGTGGTAATTTATCGTATCCATCCCCTTACAGCCTGGATTGGTCGTCGTATCGGCTTCAAAATCCCCTTGATGTCTCCCACAAATTTAGTGCTTAACCGCATGGTAGTTCCCGAATTACAGCAGGAAGCCGTTACAGCCCAAAATATCACGACAGCAGCAATGAAACTGCTTCAAGATCAAACTGCCCAACAAGCAGTTGTAACAGGCTATCAAGAAATGCGATCGCGCTTAGGAACAACGGGAGTTAGCAAGCGAGTTGCACAAGAAATCTTCAATTTAGCCAGTTAACTATCTACTATTTCTTACTCATTACTACATGCGGCGAACTATGCGCCTTTGTTACCCCTTACTCAAAAAAAGGCGATCGCCAGAACTCCAAATCAATCCAAATACCGAGTAACAAGATAAAATAAACAATTACAAGCATTACAAAAACTGGAGTCATCAGGAGTGGTAACAAAACCAGACTGGTTAAGAGTTAAAGCCCCACAATTTGCCAGAGTAGGCAGCGTTAAGGAGATTCTGCGAGATTTATCGCTCAATACTGTCTGTGAAGAGGCATCATGCCCCAATATTGGTGAATGCTTTAGCGTTGGCACAGCCACCTTCTTGATTATGGGGCCAGCCTGTACCCGCGCCTGTCCCTATTGCGATATTGATTTTGAAAAGAAACCTCGGGCTCTCGACCCCAATGAGCCATTACAGCTAGCAGAAGCGGTACGCCGCCTGAAACTAAATCATGTAGTAATCACCTCTGTCAATCGAGACGACTTGCCTGATGAGGGGGCATCACAGTTTGTTCGCTGCATTGAGGAAGTAAGAAAAGTTTCTCCTCACACTACCATTGAGCTACTAATCCCTGATCTATGCGGTAACTGGGAAGCGCTAAAAACTATCCTGGCTGCTCAACCCGACGTTTTAAATCACAATACAGAAACTATTCCTCGCTTATATAAACGGGTTCGCCCTCAAGGAAATTACGAGCGATCGCTAGAACTTTTGCGCCAAGCTCGCAGTATTGCTCCCTGGGTTTATACTAAGTCTGGCATTATGGTTGGGTTAAGTGAAACGGACGAGGAAGTAAGAGAGGTAATTCAGGGCTTGCGTGACGTAGACTGCGATATTTTAACCATTGGGCAATATCTCCAGCCTTCCCAAAAGCATTTAGGTGTCAAAGATTTTATTACTCCTGAACAGTTTCAAAGCTGGCAGGAATTTGGCGAATCTATTGGTTTCTTGCAGGTAGTATCTAGCCCCTTGACCCGTAGTTCTTATCATGCCGAACAGGTTAGAGCCTTAATGCAGCTCTATCCTCGCTCCAAACCCATACTATGCCAAGATAATCAGCCCGTATAATTACCGACCTCAAAACCAATATTTAACCCTTTTGAACCGTCAATTTATTGATGGTTTCTTTTTTGGGCAATTTTTGGGAAACTCAATCTGGAACAGCTTATATCCCACTAACAGCATAGGTTACGCCTCTCCACTTAGCTATTTTGCCCCAGGATTTTTTGCTGACATTTGTAAATAAATGTAACAAAATAGAAAATTGGGGAACTTTTAACCAGGTGAATACTTCCACCCACCATAAAGCAATATTTGATAGCTTCCTCGCCATTCAAGTGACATATATGACAGTCAGCCAGTCGTATTTTCACTGAGAAGAGAGCCAAAAAGCTGGAGTTCAGCCAAACAATACTTCGGTTTATGTTCATTTTAAAAATGAATTGGGCAATCTAGAAGAGGAGGAAGTAACGCCTACAACCTTCACTTGAGTCGTCATTACTATGATCCCTATGCTTGCTAATTCTTCCCAAACCGAAGGAAACAATCCTGTTCCTGACAATGAGCTAAGTTTGGATACAGACATCAACATCGATAAAGAGAGTGTTGATAAGCTATCTGAAGAACTAGTCGAACTAGATTTAGAGCCTGCCGATGCTGATGCTATTGCCAGAAGAGGTAGCCGTACTACTACTGATTTAGTCAGACTGTATTTGCAGGAGATTGGTAGAGTTCCTTTATTGGAAAGAGATGAAGAAGTTTCGGAAGCGCAAAAAGTACAGCGCCACATTAGCATTTTAGAAGAGCGTGCCAAGGCATCAGAAGCAGGCAACGATGTCCTGCAAGAATTTTCTCAGCTAGTTGATGTGCACGATCGCCTGGTGACTCAGCTTAGTCATCGTCCTTCAATGAAACGATGGTCAATGGCGGTAGGAATAGAAATTCCTTTACTAAAAGAAAAATTAGCGGTTGGGAAGCAAGCATGGGCGGAAGTAATTGGCTGTGATGTCAAGGAATTAGATCGGATACAAAAAAACGGCATCCGTGCCAAGGAACACATGATTAAGGCTAATCTGCGTCTTGTGGTTTCTGTGGCTAAGAAATATCAAAATCGCGGTTTAGAACTGCTGGATTTAATTCAAGAAGGTACTTTAGGTTTAGAAAGAGCAGTCGAAAAATTCGACCCCACCAAAGGCTATCGTTTCAGTACTTATGCCTACTGGTGGATTCGTCAGGGAATTACTAGAGCGATCGCTACTCAAAGTAGAACTATCCGCCTCCCTGTTCATATCACCGAGAAGCTAAACAAGATTAAAAAGGCTCAACGTAAAATCTCGCAGGAAAAAGGACGCACGCCCAAAATCGAGGATATCGCCAAAGAGTTAGACATGACAGCGGCGCAAATCCGCGAAGTCTTGTTACGTGTACCTCGTTCCGTATCTCTAGAAATTAAAGTCGGTAAAGAAAAAGATACCGAGTTAGGGGACTTGCTAGAAACTGAAAGCGCTTCCCCCGAAGAAACCCTGATGCGGGAGTCATTACAAAAAGACTTACACTATCTCCTTTCCGAGTTAACTAGCCGCGAGAGAGAAGTAATCCAAATGCGTTTTGGTTTTGGTGGCGAAAAACCTTTCTCCTTGGCGGAAATTGGTCGTTGCTTAGAACTATCCCGTGAGCGTGTCAGACAGATTGAAGCTAAAGCGTTACAGAAGTTGCGTCAGCCTCGTCGTCGTAACTTGATTAGGGATTATTTAGAGTCTCTTAGTTAACGGTTTAG
>JBCCNG010000203.1:0-7297 GCA_039025955.1 Cyanobacteria bacterium P01_C01_bin.72
AGCCGATTATTGGCTGGCGCGAATTTGCCAGTTTACCTCAGTTCAATATAGACAGGATTAAAGCCAAAATTGATACTGGAGCTAGATCTTCAGCCATCCACGCTTTTAATATTCAAGAGCTATCCCGTCAAGGTAAACGAATTATTTGTTTACCTTGACGGGACAGCTCTTGAATATTAAAGGCGTGGATGGCTGAAGATCTTGCTCCAGTATCAATTTTGGCTTTAATCCTGTCTATATTAAGCTGGGGTAAATTGGCAAATTCGCGCCAGCCAATAATCGGCTTGGCTAATTTTGTATCTTCAGGATCACGGCGATCGCGTTTCTTGGACACAAAAATAGATCTTTTTGCTAAAGGTTGATTAGGCTTCTGAACTATGGGTATTCAACTAGAGGGGGTTTAGCTAGTTTTTGCTGACGAATAATAGTTACTTTTAAAGTATTTTTAAGTCATCCTTAAAATTCAACAGAAAAAAATTAAGATACCAGCCAAATTACTGATTTTTTTTAGTTAAAATAACCGATGTTATCTATGGTTATTTTTTGTATCTTGATTATTATCTATGGTAATCCCTTCTGTATGATAGTTAAACCTGGGATTTAAAGGATGCAGGATGTAGTAAGAAAAAGGCATCAGCGAACACTGATACCTTTGGAGTCCCACGAACTGTAATGTACCAAAGTTTGGTACTCATACAGGATAGTCCGAATTTTCTCCTGTAATGTAAAAAATCTTACCATTTTTTACTAGTTTTATCAGCAGGTAATTTAGTTCTTAAAGATTTATTTAGTTATTGACTTTGTTCCAGGCTGCTTCAGCAGCTCTTTTTTCTGCTTCTTGTTTGCGACGATCTTTGCCAATGCCTAAAATCTCGCCACAAATCTTTACCTGAGCCGTAAATTCCTTGGCATGGTCGGGTCCAGATTCAGCAATAATTTGATATGTGGGTTTGGTTTGATGATTGGCTAATGCCCACTGTTGCAGGCGGTTTTTGCTGTCAATAAAAGTAGCTTGAGGATTTGCTACATTTTGTGTTGTGTCTGATGAAAAACTATCAGAGTTGTTAACAAGTCGTCTGGCAAGGGGTTGAAAAATTTGCCAAATGTATTCCCGTACAGCTTCAATGCCTGCATCCAAAAAATACGCCCCTAAAACAGCCTCAAAGGTGTCATTAAGCAGAGAGGGATTAACCCGACCGCCATCTTTTGCTGTCCCTTTGCCCAGAAGCATCATTTCCCCTAAACCAAACTCTGCTCCCAGTTTTCCCAACTGCTTTTCGTCTACTAAACGCGATCGCAAATGAGTCAATTGAGCTTCATTAATACTGGGATACATCCCATAGAGCATCTCGGCAATCGCAAACCCTAGTACGGCATCTCCCAAAAATTCCAGTCGTTCATTGTCCCCAGTGACTTGTGGATTCTCGTTGGCATAAGAACGGTGTGTTAAGGCCAGTTCAAACAAATCTAAATTATTAAAGCTGGGTAGTCGGGAATACATTGATTAAAAGTCTTGATTAAAAGTCTCGATGCATTTATTATTTCAGACGATATAGCCGATAAATCCACTTCAGTAGTCAACCGTGCTGCCAATGCTGTTCGTCTAGCTGACTCAATTTAATTTGTTTCTTAGGAGGCGCTGAGGTTATTCAATGTTCAATTCCCAATGTTACCGTTGCTGCACTGTATTCATTACGTCAACGCTGTTGAGGGGATGAGCAAAAAGATATCCTTGTCCATATTCACAGCCTAGATTCTTCAATATTTTTAATTGAGCTTCAGTTTCTATGCCTTCGGCGATCACGTCTAAACCCAAACTGTGGGCTAAATTAATAATTGCTTTGACAATATCATAATTAGTATTGTTAATCTCAGGCCCAATAAAAGAGCGATCAATTTTTACTGTATCTACTGGCAAATAGCGCAGATAGCTCAAGGACGAATAGCCTGTACCAAAATCATCCAAACAGAGCTTTATATCCCTTTCTTTTAGCTGTTCTAAAACTCTGGTAACTGCGGAGGTATTTTCCATCAGAGTACTTTCGGTAATTTCCAACTTCAGGTCTTTACCCGCCAAATTTAGCGACTGTAGTAAACTGTCTATCTGAGGAATCAATTCAGGGTGATAGATCTGAATCCGAGAGAGGTTGATGCTCATTGTCAAAGAGGATGTGCCCACAAGAGCCTTTTGCCAAGCTACTAGCTGATAACAAGCCTCCGAAAGTACCCATTGACCCAAAGCAATGATTTGCCCTGTTTCTTCGCAAATCGGAATAAATTTGTCGGGAGGAATTGTGCCTAGGGAATCATGATTCCAGCGCACTAAAGCTTCTAAACAGTTGATCTTTCCTGTACCTAAATCGACGATCGGCTGATAATTAAGATATAGCTGGCGGTTATCGATCGCCTTTTGCAGATCGTTTTCCAGCCGCAGTTTTTCGATCGCCCTACTCTGCATACTGACATCAAATAAGACGGAACTTTTAGCAAAGTTTGCTTTGGCATACTGCATCGCCGTATCCGCCCAGCGCAGCATTTTTTCTGGCTCACGATTGTCGTCTCGATTGAGAGAAATGCCAATACTTACTGTAGAGCAAACTGTAGCGCCATTAATTTCAAAAGGCTTAATTAGTTCTCGGTATAAAAGCTCGGCACGATTGATCACATCATTAGGATTTTTCAACCCCGTAACCAAAAGGGCAAACTCATCCTCACTAATGCGGGCAACAACATTACTATCGAGATCGATGATACATTTTTCTAAACGCCGAGCGATCGCCTTTAACAATTTTTCGCTAATTTCATAACCCAGACTCCGCTTGATACTGCGAAAACGATCAATGCTGAGTAGCAAAACGGCGAACAAATTGGCATCAGGTTGAGGAGATAAACGAGCAGTATAAGTTCTCTGTTCTTGATACTGAGCTAATTCACGACTGAGATGTTCTAAAAATAGAGTTCGGTTGGGTAAATCTGTAAGCTTGTCATAATATGCCAAATATCGCAATCTTTTTTGAGCAGCGCGGTATTCTTCTCGCAGAACTGCTTCCCTGAGTTCTCGCTCTACGGCTGGAAGTAATCGAGATAGCTGCCCTTTAACCAGATAATCGTGCGCCCCTGCTTTCATCGCCGCTACCGCCGTATCCTCACCGATTTTGCCCGATACAATCACAAAAGGTAAGTCTAGTTCCTGTTCTTTCAGGATTTCTAATGCTGCGATCGCACTAAACTGGGGCATGGAGTAGTCGGCTAAGATAATATCCCAAGATTGAGACTGAGATAAAGCTGCCTGCATATCTTGTTTAGTATCGACACGTTGATGAATTACCCGATAACCTCCTTTTTCTAGAGCAATAGCTAGCAGTTCGGCATCGTCTTCAGAATCTTCAATAATTAAGACTCGCAGAAGTTTACTCATTTAGGACTCCAAAAACAGGGGGAAGCTGATTAACGCTCAGCCAATACGTGCTTATCTCTCTCACAAAGGTTTGTAGTTGCGTAAAGTGTATCGGCTTTCTAATATAACTGTTACAGCCATTAATATAACTGTCAATGAGGTCTTGTGGCTCATTTGAAGAGCTTATTATAACTACAGGAATAATTTTAGTTCGAGAATCCGCTCGAATCCTCTTTAGGACTTCGATCCCATTGATTCTCGGTAGATTTAGATCTAGCATTACTAGTGCTGGCATGCCACTTGCTGGGAGATCGCCAACCTGGGGAGCAGTTTTTTGTGACTCTACTTGAGCATGAAGATAATTTAAAGCTTCAATTCCGTCGGCAACGACGATTAAATTGTGGGGAATTTCTCCTTGAGCAAAAGCCAGTTTCATTAACTCGCGATCATCAGGGTTATCTTCCACCAATAAGATATTTTTAGCTGGCATTATTAAGTATTTTTTATATTAGGCAACTCTCTCTTGAGTAATTTAGTAATAATTAATATTGATAATATTTATTGCTTTTTTTTGACATTATTTTTGCCGCTTATAAAAGATATGATATGGGTATTTTGATTTTATATACCCCGTGCTTTTCGATCGTTCTGTATCTTGTATCACATTGAATGAACCTTCAGCAATCCCTTAATAGATTTGTCGAGTAAAATTTTGAGGTAATCAAGAAAACTATAAATTGTGTAGTTCGCAAATTTAAGCTGCTTGAGAAGAAATAATATCCTTGAAGGAGTTGTTTCCCAGATAATCTATTTATTTTTATTACTAAATTTAAATCTTAATTTTTCATTGCTCGAAATAGATCGAGGAATAATCCTCGTCTCAAGTAAGCCCTGCTGTAAATAACCAATAAAAGTTAATAATAAAAGTTTAATATGAGCGATTACCCCGATTTAACTAGCTATGGATATCAGATAGAAGCTGAATTAGGTAGAAACCGAGAGGGAGGAAGAATTACTTGGCAAGGGAGAGAAATTGCCACCAAAAACCAGGTTGTGATTAAGCAATTTTGCTTCGCCCAAGCCAACTCAAGCTGGTCGGGATATAAAGCTTATGCTCAGGAAATTGCGATCTTGCAAAAATTATCTCACCCGAGTATTCCTCAATATCTAGACAGTATCGAGACGGATAACGGCTTTTGTCTAATTCAAGAATATGTTTTTGCTACTTCTTGCAGTGATTTTCGTGTTTTGACCAAATCTGAAGTCAAGCAAGTCGCCGAGAAAATTCTTGATATCTTGATTTATTTACAGCAACAAACTCCTCCTGTACTGCACCGCGACCTGTCAACAGCTAATATTTTGCTTGATGAATGTTTAAATGTCTACCTGATCGATTTTGGTTTTGCGAGCTTGGGTAGTAATGAAGTTGCTGCCAGCAGCGTCTTTCTCGGTACTCCAGGATTTATTGCCCCCGAACAAATCATTAAACCAACTGCGGCATCAGATATTTATAGTTTAGGAGTGGTCTTGGTCTGTTTGCTAACTCGCCAAGATATTAGCGAAGTCCGCACCTGGGCGACGACGGATGATCCCTATCAGCTAAACTTGGAAGAACCGCTGCCCGATTTAGAATCAGAGTTTTTAAGTTGGCTGATTAAGATGACTAACTCTAAAGTTAGCCAGCGCTTTGCCGATGCCTGGACGGCAAAACAAGCTCTAAAAGAAATCGATTTGCCTGAAGTGTGTTCCCCAGATGCAGTTTTAGCCACTGAGCGTACATCCCCACAGTCCCTCAAGCCCAAAATCGTCGGGGGAGTTGCCATTTCTGGCGTGACGCTGGTAGCAACCTGGGGAAGCAGCTTTGCTGCTAGTCGGGTCGAACTAAGCTTGGTTACGGTGGCGATCGCTATCTTAGCCACCGCTGCGATTGTTGTGACTCAAGCTGCTGCGGCAACGATTGTTAGCTCTGCTCCCGAGACTAAGTTTCAGGGTATTATTTTAAGTACGGTGATTCCCGTAATTTTGGTATGTGCCAGCGGTTTAATTTGGGGTCTGGATGAGGCAGTACTCATCGCAGCGACAATCGCTATATCAGAAATACTCTTGCTTTCTTATTTCTGGCTACAGCTACCGTCTAAGAGTCCTAATTTTCTGGCTAAAATAGGGATTTGCTGCGGAGCAATGATGATCGGCATAATCTTGGGAGGAAAATTAATCTAGCTTTCTCATAATCAGGTTGCCTAACATCATCGATCAAGACTAATCCTTACCACAGCTAATCAGATTCAAGACTCTCCGCTATAATTTCAAGATGGAATCACCATGGGTATTCCTAACCAGAAAATAACTTAGACAAACGATGTTGTGGAGGAGACGGCATTGGACGAACTCAGGGCAGGACTAGCTTTGGCTACCGAAGAAGAACTACAGCAAATTACGCAAGTATTGTTTGATCGTCGTTTTAATACTCTGGACTATTGGCGAACTCCTGAGCCGTTGGAGATTCAGAGTCAAGATTTAGACCTGTGGCTTGATTCTTTGGATCAAAGATTTCGTTACTTGGCAGCAGATGGACTGACCGTATTGCGAGGACAGACGCACCAAGTTTCCTACCGCGATATTTTAATTAAGGTTTGTCATTATCTCAAGATTCCCTATTCCCATCGGCTGAAAGCAATAGAGATTGAAGCAGAAATCTTTTTGCATCTGGTCAGCAAAGCCTGGAACAAGCTACCAGCCAAAGAACAAAAAACTCTCCAGGCTCAAGTGGGCAGTTCCTTAACCTCTGCTCACCCTCCAGAACCTCTACCAATTCAGCTACAGCATAGTCCGCTCAAGATTTTACTCAAGGGGACAGGAGTTATTACCATCAGCACGGTACTAAAATCTTGGTTGCTCAAGCATATTGCGCAGCAGTTTGCTCTCCACTTTACCACCTATCAGGCAGCCAAAACAGCATTAATTAGAGGTGGTACAACGGCGGTAGCGGGGCTCGGTAATCAGCTCGCACTACAGGCAGCAAAAAAGGGCATGATGACAAATGCTGCTCGTTATGGTCTAGCCAGGGGCGTTTTTGGCGTTTTAGGACCAATTGCCTGGGGTTACTTTTTCGCCGATCTCGGCTGGAAGGCGATCTCCACTAACTATGGTCGAGTAATTCCCATTGTCTTTACCTTGGCGCAAATCAGGCTAATTCGAGGGGAATATTTAGCCATAGGTTAAGCAATCTCAGTTCGGGTTGAGCTAGCAGTTTGCTCGAAACAGATTAAATGAGGAAGTTTCTTTTTTTCTTCTGCACCATAGCCTTTGTGGCATGTTAAATTTATGAGTGTCAGTGCCACAAGTATTCAATTCGCTCCCAAAATTACTGCTCGGTAAGGCTGAAACAGGGTCAAATTCTTTGCGTTATGTTCAGCCCGTGGGTATCAGTACCACAAGTACTATAGAGATGATGTTTTGTTGCTAAAGCCTTAACTGTTTCGGTCTTGCCAGGGCTAGGCTGCCATACTTTCGGATTGTTGTAGGCATAGTAGGTTTCTACCCCGTCGATATTGAATGCCGCTGCAAGAGGAATTAATTCTTGAGCCGAACGACGATAGCGTTCTGGGTGCGCTAAAACCGCCAAACCACCTGCCTGATGAATACTGGCAATCACTCTCTCCGCCTGGGCGCGATCGCCTTCTGGTCGTGTTCCTTGCAGATAGGAGTTGATCGCTGGGTGATTGGGGTTAAATCCATAACCGAGAATATGTACATCCACCCCTGATAGTTTGGAGGTAATTTCTGTCCCTGTCCAAAGTTGGGGTAGACTAGCTTGTTCAGCAGTATTATCATCTAGGCTTAAGCTCTCAAGATAAGCCGCTGCTGCCGCGAAACCAGCAACCGAATGATGATCTGTAA
>JBCCNG010000204.1:0-7292 GCA_039025955.1 Cyanobacteria bacterium P01_C01_bin.72
AAATTGCTTCCCGCCGCCACCGCCGCCACCGCCAGCACCGCCGCCACCGCCAGCACCGCCGCCACCGCCACCGCCAAAGCCACCATTGCGACCAGAGCTACCTTCAATGCCATTGCGACCAGAGCCACCGCTAAAGCCACGAAAGCCATCTCTGCCACGAAAGCCACCAGAGCCACCAGAGCCACCAATGCCACCAGAGCCACCATTGCCACGAAAGCCACCAAAGCCACCAGAGCCACCAGAGCCACCAGAGCCAAAATTTGAAATGGTGCTGCCTCTGCCAGCGGTACCAAAACCGCCACCAAAGCCACCATTGCCACCAGAGCCACCATTGCCACCAGAGCTACCAGCGCCACCATCACCACCAGAGCCATCGCTACCGCTCAAAGCTCTGCCACCATTGTCACCAAAGCCACCAGAGCCACCATTGCCACCAGAGCCACCATTGCCGCCAACCGCTTGATTGCCGATCAACGCTGCGTTAAAGACAGTTACATCACCATTGTTGATAAATAATGCTCCACCGAAGCCTCCACCGCCCCCACCAGAGCCAGAGCCATTGCTACCTTGTGCCCGCCCATTGGCTAAGGTTAGATTAGAAATGCTGACGGTGGGATTGTTATCAACTACAAATAGAGAGACGTCACCGACATCGTTTGTGCCATTATTATTGGCATCACCGCTGATGGTTAAATTACCAATACCCGTCCCTCGAATCGAGATGTTGCTGGTAATGAAGGGTAAGGTGCTGGATAGAGTAATCGTATCTGGGTTGCCATCAGTAAAAACGGAACCACCAAAGGTAATGATGTCATCTCCCCCCGTAGTATTCGCCTGAGTAATAGCTTCTCGCAGACTAATTGCGCCATCATTGGCATCTACCACATCATTAGTCGTAGTAACTACTATCGGGGCGTTTGCCATTTCTACTTCCAAGGATTGACCATCAAGAATCAGAGTATTGCGATCGTCTTCTACTTGTAAACTTTGTAGTTCCCTCTCTGATAAAGTTTCGCCACGTACCAAAGCAGAAAAAACCGCTCCCTCATCTCCCAAACTGTCACTATCTTTGAGCTGGGTTTCTATGGCATGTCCAACTTCTTCCAAAATTACTGCCGTAATTTCGTCGGGAGTTTTATCCGCCAACTCTACGGACAGGTAGATAGTATTATTCGCTGCGGCATAAGCAGCATCTGCACCCTGTAAATCTTCGGCAGCAACAATTTCAATAGTGGGTAGAACAAAAGTTCCATTAGTTAGCTCTAACTGTAAATCTTGAACCCGATCTGAATCCAAATCATTGCCAAAAGAGAGGCTCAATATGGTTGCAAAGTTTGGTTGGTTGGCAAAAGACTCTAGGATAGAGGAAGATTCTAATAAAGATTGTTCAAAAATGCTATTTTGAGAAGTCTGAGTATTGTTGGAGATTACCATTGTTGTTAATATAAATTGGGCGTTGATGGATGCGTAATGTTATGGCGTTTAAAATAGGGCTTTAAAAAACTCTATGAAGCAATGGACTGCACTAAGTGTAAATCATCATCGTTACTCATTACTTCTTACTTAAAACCAGTTGACAAACAGCACACACCATTATGGGTCGCGGCTTGCACTTGTCCTAAAGGATACCGCTTCGCATATTGCATTGAGTGTACCCTTTAGGGCAACTGATTACTTAACGGATACCACAGCCTGAAGCGGCAATTTTTTGCAACTGAGGATCGGCTGTTAGCTGTAATACTTGTTCAAAAGCTTTGGTTGCCGCCGCCGCTTGGGGTGTTTCACAGAGGCTAATACCCTGATAGAGTAAGCTAATTGCCCGTTGTGCGGTGGTTAAATCCTCTCGACGCAAAATACGAGTAAAAAGTTTTATTGCCTGAGCATAACGACCTAAGCGATATAAAGCTATTCCTTTTCCCTGTTGAGCCGTTAGGGAATCAGGCTGATAATCCAAAGATTGCTCAAATGCTGTTAGTGCCTGCTTATTTTGTTCTAGCTCTAGTAAAATGTGTCCCTGTTGTCCCAGGAGATGAGCCAGATTACTCTTAGTTGTGTCTGTTTGGGGTTGAGACTGCAATAAAGAGATCGCTTTTTCACTAGCTGCTACTGCTGCCTCATGGTCGGACAGGTTTGCCAAAATATTGCTGTAGTTGAACCAATAAATCTCATTTTCAGGCTGGATGGCGATCGCTTTTTCTAAGACAGTTAGAGCCTGTTGTTGCTGTCCCAGATAATATAGAGCCTCTCCACGACAGTTCCAAGCTAAATCCGCTTGAGGATTGAGGGAAGTTGCTTGAGAGCAGGAATTTAATGCCTCTTGATGATGATCCAGTTCTAATAAAGCATAGCCCCGATTTGTCCAGAGACGATGCAATTGAGCAGTACTAGTTTGTAAAAGCTCGTCATAAGCAGCAACAGCCAAAGCGTATTTTTTTTGCTTCAATAAATCATTAGCTGTTTGAGTCCGTTGTATCTGCTGTATCTGTCTATGTCGATTAACTAAATTGAAGCCAATGCTGCCTAAACCCATTAGACCTAGCAGGCACATGATAACAGTCAATAATCGGGAAAATTTAGCGCTCACTTCATCAATAACGGCTTTTACGGTCAACCAAAGACATTATTGGCAACAATATAATTTTAATTCACACCAGACGTAAAATATCAAAACCCGATAACAGCTGCAATCCTGACATTGCTCAATTTCACCGTACCAGAATCGCCAAACTTAGTTGTCGAGACTGAGGATCGTTATTCAACAGCGAAACTTTAAACCCTGCCTGAAACGATACAATTGCGATAGCATTGATTTTTTTCTTAGATTGTAACTTTTATGACTGCTACTCCCATTAAACGAGACAACCCTACTGCTTCTGTTCCTGATCAGCTAGGTCGCTTTGGACCGTATGGTGGTAAATACGTTCCTGAAACTTTAATGCCAGCTTTGACTGAATTGGAAGCGGCTTATAACAAATATAAAAATGATCCTGGATTTACTCAGGAACTACAAGGTTTATTAAAAGATTATGTCGGTCGAGCAAATCCGCTGTATTTTGCTGAACGCCTGAGCCAACATTACGCTCGTCCTGACTTTCAGCCAGAAATTTATTTGAAGCGTGAGGATCTTAATCATACAGGTGCGCATAAGATCAATAATGCCTTAGCCCAAGCCCTACTAGCTATACGGATGGGTAAAAAGCGCATCATTGCCGAAACTGGTGCAGGACAACATGGAGTCGCAACCGCCACTGTCTGCGCTCGCTTTGGTTTGGAATGTATTATTTACATGGGCGTAGAAGATATGGAAAGGCAGAAGCTCAATGTCTTTCGGATGCGCTTATTAGGGGCAAAAGTGCAGCCCGTTTCTGCTGGTACAGGAACATTAAAAGATGCCACCAGTGAAGCAATTCGCGACTGGGTGACAAATGTAGAAAACACTCACTATATTTTGGGTTCGGTTGCGGGACCTCACCCCTATCCCATGATGGTTAGAGACTTTCATGCCGTAATTGGTCGCGAGACGCGCCAGCAGTGTGCTGAAAAATGGGGTGGACTGCCCGATATTATGATCGCCTGTGTTGGTGGTGGCTCAAACGCCATGGGTCTTTTTTATGAGTTTGTGCCTGAATCAACGGTACGGTTAATTGGGGTAGAGGCGGCAGGAGAAAGCGTCGCTTCAGGAAAACATGCCGCCACTCTCACCGAAGGTCGTCCAGGAGTTCTGCACGGGGCAATGAGCTATTTGTTGCAGGATAATCAGGGACAAATTGTTGAGGCTCACTCTATCAGCGCGGGACTAGACTATCCAGGAGTAGGCCCTGAACACAGCTATCTCAAAGATACTCAGCGAGCTGAATACTACGCCGTAACTGATGAAGAAGCGATCGCCGCTTTACGTTTGTTATCGGAACTAGAAGGTATTATTCCGGCTCTGGAAACTGCCCATGCCTTTGCTTACCTAGAAAAACTTTGTCCTCAGTTGACAGGGACTCAACGCCTGGTCTTTAACTGTTCTGGCAGAGGAGATAAAGACGTGCAAACTGTAGCTAAACATTTGGGTGATTTACTCTAAACTTTGGCATTGCTGGTTCGAGGTGTAATTGTGTAATTTATGTATTTTTCACTACTCAGTAAATCAACTGAAAAACTAAAAGCCTTAAAAACACCTGGTTCTGATACTGGATACCGTTCATTTCTTTATGGCTAAATCTCAGGTAGGCAATTGTATTAAACAAACAATATAATTGAATTACTAAACATTACTGAGATAAAAATTATGCCGCGAGACAGCAATTTGTTGAGATTTTCTACAAGCCGATTATTACTCTGTGCTGGATTCATGATGCTGATAGCGGGAGCTACTTTAGCAGTTCCCCGTTCTCATGCTAAGGAGGTGAGACAGCAAGAAGTAGAGCTAATGCGCGAAAATGCTGAGTTGAGATATCTTGTCGAGCAGGTGCATCTTGGTATCAATGAATATCGTGCGAGTTTGGATCTGCCCCCTTTGAAGTTAAGCGACCAGATCAGCCACCAGGCAGAAATTCATAGTCAAAAGATGGCGCAACAGGTAGTAAAGTTTAGTCATCATGGTTTTAAAGCCAGAATAAATGCTTTAAAAGGTAGTATTGCTTATCGTCGGGCGGCAGAAAATGTAGCATTCAATCAAGGTTATCCAGATCCAGCCCAAGAAGCGATCGCTGGCTGGATCAAAAGTGAAGGTCATCACAAAAACATGGTTGGAGATTTTAATTTGACAGGGATTGGAGTCGCCAAAAACAGCCAAGAAGAATATTATTTCACCCAAATATTTATCAAAGGAAAATAAATTGACAGTATGGTTTTAGAAAACGTTCAGGTGTTTGATGAAGATTTAGATAGCGCCAGTTTAGCTCGCTATATGGCGGCAGAAGCCGTGGCAGTTGACACTGAAACTATGGGACTGGTTTTAGGACGAGATCGCCTATGTCTGGTTCAGCTATGTGATTCTCAAGGGTTTATCTGTGCCGTTCGGATTGCTAAGGGGCAAACCGGCGCGCCAAATCTGCAAAAATTACTTACATCTTCGGATATCACTAAGGTCTTCCACTATGCCCGCTTCGATGTGGCACAGTTTAACGTGACGTTTGGCATCGAAACCGCACCAATTTTTTGTACCAAGATTGCTAGCAAATTGGCTCGCACCTACACCTCTAGCCATGGCTTAAAAAGCCTCGTCTCAGAATTGACGGGGGTAGAATTGGATAAAGCCTATACTTGCTCAGACTGGGGCAATGCGGCAAGCCTATCCCGCGAACAGTATGATTATGCTGCTAACGATGTACGCTATTTATTAGAGGCTAGGGATAAGTTGATGCTAATGCTCAAAAGAGAAGGTAGAGAAAAATTAGCGCAGCAATGTTTTCAGGTTATTCCTGTGTTTGTGGCTCTTGATATCTTGCAATATCAGAATATTTTTGATCATCGTTAACTAGGGCGTGCCATCATTACCACCTGCTTGTTTACGAACCGCAGCCACCAGATTTGAGATGGTTCTCTAGAGTACTTAGATATTGTTGATCCCCGCGCACATCTTGAGGTAGGCGCTTATTGGCGATCGCACTTTCTACCAGATCGGCAGCGGTAATTTTGCCACTGCGAACACCATTACGAAAATTATCGTGACTAGGTATTCCCAAAGCTCGGAAGCTCCCCTGACGCGCCAGGGAGATTAGCTGTCGCGGCGTTAAGAGATAAAGTTGTGAATTGTCCACCGACTTTATATCCTGGGCATTAACAGGAGTAATAGCGGAAAAAGCGATCGTCATCAAACTAGCAAAGTGCGAAATTTTAGACATGATTTTAGATATGGGATTAACTGGTGGCAGGTTTATAGTCGTTCTAGTTAATTTCTTTATGGTCTAAGTTATCGTCTCGGGGGAATCGGGAATCGGGAATCGGGAATCGGGAATAGAATATTAGTTCTTACTGTTTCTATTGAGAATGACTATAATCGTATTTTTGTCGATCTCTCTGAGTAAGCTAGAAGTTCAACCTGAGAAATTGCTGAGTTGAAACCAGATCGTGGCTATATTGTGTGAAATCTAAAAAAGAACGCTATGGTCATTCCAATTAATTTCCGCAGGTCTATCGGTAGTCGAAGGCAGAGGGCAGAGGGCAGAGGGCTTGATTACTAACACTCTTATTGCCCATACGGTTTCTATTTAGAATGACTATACATGTAAAAAACATAAAAAAACATCAAAGCTGATCTCGCGTCAGATTAAGGTATTCCTATTGGTATCACAACTATCTGCGCTGATAGCGCGTAAGGCTCTGCCTTACCAGTCGTCTTGCGACGATCTGCGCGTACGCGCTGCGCTAAAAACTAGATTACTTGAACGAAGCTAATCTACATCAAACGTTTAATATTTATTATCCTCTCAATCTGAATGCACTTTGGTTTGAATCTGAGGTAAGTTGACTGCACTCACCCCATCAACAATAGTGCGCCTCAGCATTAAATTATCCCGTTCAGTAAAGCCAGCATCGCTATCGGGATGAAATACCACCAACACTAAATTAATCCTCGCTTAAGTCCCTGAGTCAATCCTAAGTCTCGCCTGAGAAAATACTGAATGGGCGATCGCCTTTTGTTAGCGTACAGCCGACATAAGCGCAAAATAAGACACGATGTTAAGTAATGTAAAAAACGGCTGATGTTCCAGCTTTTCAAAACTCTTGAAATGGTGCTGGGACAGATTTTAGTTCCTTCAGGGGCAATTTGGCACGGGTGAGAGAAGCTGTTAACCTTTGCTTCTTGGCTTGTAGTTTGGTACGTTCGGTAGTGCGATCGCCTGAGTTTTGCCCGTGCTGGCATTGAGGACGGCATAATCCCCAATGCCTAAAAGTAAATATCCCAATAGTTTGTAGACAGATAAGTTAGCAGTTTTCTTCATCACAGTTACCGTTTCAGGTTATCTGCTTCCGTCTTAGTCTATTGGGTGAGTTTTGGGCGTAATTTGAGTTCGGTCAATAACATTTGAAACAAAAATAGCGATCCAACTATTAGCGATTGCCATACATAAAATATGCTAAGATTCAAACCTTTAATACACCCTTGAAATTATAATATTAGTCAAGAGAAACTCTTTGCTGCAAAGAATTAATTGTCAACTGAATATCTTCTTCTAATTGTCGTTTCTGTTTATCTTCAAGATCTAATTCTTCAACTCTATTCTGTGCTTCCTTAATCTTGGGAATCAACTGATTACCACCTATAATCCCCAAAACTTCTAATGAGAATTTAAAACCTT
>JBCCNG010000205.1:0-7247 GCA_039025955.1 Cyanobacteria bacterium P01_C01_bin.72
CAGAACAATATTACTATTTTGTTGTGTTTTTTGTCCTTAAACTCTTACAGTGGAGTTTCAAATTCTGATTATGGCGATCGTTGGATATGCAAGGGTGAGTTCGGTAGGTCAAAGTCTCGATGTGCAGTTGGATAAATTACAGCATTGCGACAAAACTTATAAGGAAAAACAAAGTGGGACGAATCAGAAGCGTCCTAAATTACAAGCTTGCCTGGAATATGTCAGGGAAGGAGATACTTTGGTGGTGACCCGTCTGGATCGGTTAGCTCGTTCTACTTTGCACCTCTGTCAGATTGCTGAAATCCTCAGAGAGAAACAGGTTAATCTTCAGGTACTCGACCAGAATATTGACACTAACGATGCTACGGGACGGCTGCTGTTCAATATGCTCGGGGCGATCGCTCAGTTTGAAACGGAAATTCGTGCCGAGCGTCAGATGGATGGCATTAATAAGGCGAAAGAGAGGGGTGTGGCTTTTGGTAGGAAGAAAAAGATGACAAACCAGCAGGTTGAGGAGCTAATCGAGCGAAGAAAGTCGGGAACTCTCATCAAAACTCTGATGGCTGATTACAATTTGTCGAAAGCTAGCGTTTACAGATATTTGAATAAGTAATTCAAAGTTACTATTAAGTGTCACTTAATTCTAAAGATTCAGTCTCGTTTAATCCCAAAGTTTACAACCGCGATCGCCAATTTTGTCGCAAAACTTGAAACTTTTGCTACACTCAAAATAAAAAAACTCACAGCAGTTAATTTATATTACGCTAAATAACTCTAAAGATTTTACGCCACTTATCTCTGAAAGTTACACAATTCATGTCTCAAAATATAATTATTGCAAGGTCTTAGAATTTATGAGACATAATGAGACAAAAAAATAGAACATTGTTACTATTTTTTTGTCTTTCAGTTCCTACATTTAGATTTCAGAAATTTTATTTATGGCGATCGTTGGATATGCGCGGGTGAGTTCGGTTGGTCTAAGTCTCGATGTGCAATTAGATAAATTAAAACATTGTGACAAGGTTTATAAAGAGAAACAAAGTGGTACGAATGCTAAACGTCCTAAATTGGCAGCTTGTCTGGAATATGTCAGGGAAGAGGATACTTTGGTGGTGACGCGCTTAGATCGGTTGGCTCGTTCTACTTTGCACCTATGTCAGATTGCGGAAATTCTCGGAGAGAAGCAGGTTAATCTCCAGGTACTCGACCAGAATATTAACACCAATGATGCTACAGGTAGGCTGCTGTTTAATATGTTAGGTGCGATCGCCCAGTTTGAGACAGAGATTCGTGCCGAACGTCAGATGGATGGGATTAATAGAGCTAAGGAGAGGGGTGTTGCTTTTGGTAGAAAGAGGAAGATGACCCAAGAGCAGATTAATGAACTTAGGGAAAGAAGGAAGTCGGGGGTGCTGATTAAGACTTTGATGGCGGATTATGACTTGTCTAAGGCTAGCGTTTATCGATATTTAGATGTAGATGATAATTAATTTGTATTACGCCAAATATCTCTAAAGATCTTACGCCACTAATGGGATCTTGCACGCTTTTGGTGAAATTTACAATCTTTTTTATAGCCAAACAATTTTGTTAAGCAATGTAACAAACATGCAGAGACATTTTCTCCTGGACTGATAGGTAAACATACAACAAAAAAACAATCGGAGAAATTAACATGGTTACAAGAATTGGTACTCCTGGTGCAGATACTTTATCTGGTCGTCGTTTTGGTAATTCCAATGATTTTCTATATGGTTACGGCGATGACGATCTTCTAAATGGTAGACGGGGAAATGACGAGCTTTATGGAGATCGGGGTCCTACTGAAGTTCCTACTGGCATAGCAGGAAACGACACTCTAAATGGCGGTAGAGGCAACGATAAGCTTTATGGCGACGGTGCTGACGATCTTCTAAATGGTGGTAGTGGTAATGATAGTCTCGATGGAGGTATAGGATTTGACACTTTGTTGGGTGGTACTGGTGACGATTTCCTGGTTGGCGGTCAAAGAGGCAATCATATTGAAATAGACGAACTAACAGGTGGTTCGGGGGAAGATGTCTTTGCCTTTGGTAACTATCACGGTAACTTGTATTCTAATGGTGGTGATAGCGATTATGGAGTCATTACTGATTTCGATCCTAGTAATGAGATTGTTCGCCTTGACTTGGGCAGCTATTCTTTTGGTGCTTCTCCTATTGCTGGTATTTCAGGTACAGCAATTTATGATGATTCCGAATTGATTGGTATCTTAGAAGGAGTTAGTCAAAATAGTGTTGTGTTTGAAAATGTTGGTTTTGAAACTCATGTTAAAGGTTTTAATTTAGGATTTGAATTTGGGTGATTTTCTGAATAAGCGATCGCTTATTGATACAGTCGATCGCTTATTTAGAAAACAAATTAATATAGTCTATCGATTTGAAAATGGCTGTATGAAAACGAGAACCATACTTTATTGCTTAAATCTTGGTATTGTATTGAATTTAGCTAATGTTCGAGTAACTCAAGCTCAAATAATTCCAGATCGGACTTTACCTGAAAATTCAGTCGTCAATTCTGAAGAGAATATAATTCGCATTGAGGGGGGAACTACGAGGGGAGATAATCTGTTTCATAGTTTTGCAGAATTTTCAATTCCCAAAAACCATACCGCTTCTTTTAATAATCCAGTCCAAATTCGGAATATTTTTTCCCGCGTTACGGGGAATTCTATTTCGACTATTGAAGGTATGCTAGAGACTCAGGGGACCGCTAATTTATTTTTACTTAACCCCAATGGAATTATTTTTGCTGAAGGGGCTAGTCTGAATGTTGGTGGTTCTTTTTTAGCTACTACGGCAGAGAGTATTCGTTTTGCTGATGGTGCGGAGTTTAGTACCATACCGAGTAACACGACTCCTTTATTAACTATCTCCGTTCCCCTTGGTTTAAATTTAGGCACAGGTTCGGGGCAAATCATTAATTATTCTATTGCCGATCGCACGGGTTTAAAAGTACCTGTGGGAGAAACTATTTCTTTGATCGGTACTGATGTTAGTTTTGAGGGAGGTATCGTTACTGCTCCCCAAGGCACTGTTAAAGTTTCAGGAGATACCCTTAGTTTTATTGATAATGCAAGCATTGATGTTTCCGATCCTACAGGAGGAGGCAAAGTATTCATCGGTGAAGATCGAGATGTTGGGATTAATACCCGTAGGATTTATATCGATGATACTGTCACGATTAATGCAGATAGTTTGACTAATGGTGATGGTGGCGAAGTATTTGTTTTAGCGGAGGAAGTAACGGGATTTTATGGCAATATTTCCGCTATGGGAGGAAGTAGGATTGGTGATGGCGGTTTTGTTGAAATATCGAGCCAAGAACATCTGATTTTTCGAGGAAGTGTCAATACTCAAGCCAATAATGGTTTGACAGGTACATTACTCTTAGATCCGACCAATATTACTATTGCTAATGGTTTGGGGGATGAAGCAGGGGATGGCACAGATACTTTTGCTGGTAATAATTCAGGAGAGGTAGGTGCTATTTTTAGTACTCCCCTAGAAGAAATTAATGACACTGCACCAATTACTATTTATGAAAGGGAATTAGAAGGATTGTCGGGTAATACAAATGTTATCTTGCAGGCAACCAACAATCTAGTCTTGGAGGATTTGGTCGATAATGAATTAACCTTTGCTGCTGGTGAGGGAATAATTGCTTTAACTGCCGATGCCGATAATGATGGAGTGGGTGACTTCATTATGGAAGATAATATTGATACGATCGCCACTAATGGAAGAGATATTGCTATTTCTGGGGCAAATTTAGCTTTGGGTAATATCAGTACTACTTTGGCGGATACTAGTGAAGATAGTTCTTTATTACAAAATAGTGGCTCGATAGATCTTGATGCTACTAATGGCAATCTTAGTTTTTCTTCCCTTAATAGTTTTGGAGATTTAGGTGCGGGAGGTAATATTAGCATCGATGCTTCTGGCAATATTTTTTCTACGATTGGGGAATTTCTTACAATTGATGCTAGTTCCAGTGAAGGCAATGCAGGAGTAGTTAGTTTAAATTCTACTCAGGGAAGTATCAATTTAACTAATACGAGTATAGATACTAGAGCAACTGGCATTCAAGGTAAGACGGGAAACATAACTATTGAAGCTGCAAATGATATTGAATTAATTGATAATTCCGATTTTCCTGTAACTATATTTACTGGTTCTGCAAATAATACCCCAGGAGAAAATACAGGGGGAGAACTCCAAATTACAGGCGACCGCATTATCATCGATAACTACAATTTTAATAATATAGTCTTCAGTCAAGGAAATGGCGGGGATATTTTAATTACAGGTAACTCCGTCAGCTTGCAAAATTTAACCGCGATTAATGGGTTTACTTTTGATGGAGGTGATGCGGGAGATGTGGTTATTACTGGAAATACCGTTAATGTCTCTGATGGGAGTTCCATTATTACTCAAGCATCAGGAGTAGAAACAGGAAATGCGGGTAACATTACTATTAATGCGATCGATGGCGGTACTTTTAACCTCTCAGATAATAGTCAAATTATCACCACTAGCATTGAAGGAGGTAGGATAGGGGATCTTGAGATTAATGCAGGAGATATTGCGATCGATAATAGCACTATTGAAGCAGGAACTTTTGGCAGTGAAGTAGAAAATACCAATATTCCCCCTGGTACAGTTAGCTTAAATGGCGAAAATAGCGTGACTATTACTAATAGTTTAATTACTTCCAGCACTCTGGTGGATCGCCCTGGAGGAGATATTGAGATTGAGGCTAATTCTGTTGATATTTCTGATGCAACCATAATTACAACCGAGACATCGGGAGAAGGAGATGCAGGAAATCTTACTATTGATGTTACTAATAGCGGTACTTTCAACCTATTCGATAGTAGTTTAATTACCAGTACTTCGGGTACTGGAAGTGCAGGGAATCTTACTATTAATGCGGGAGAGATCGTCATTGGGGATGCTGCAACCATCGGTGCGGAAGTGATTCCCGAATTTGTAAATCTGCTGGATGAAGAGATTGTAGATACAGAGTTATTTTTGTTTGATGCCCAAGGAAACTTGTTAGCAGAAAACGATGATTCTAATGTGTCGAATGGCGTAGCGGGAAGTTTTAGCAGTACAAACTCTTTTATCGAATTTACTTTTGATCGAGACGGTGCTTATGTTATTGGTGTCGGTGCTTTTAATTCTGAGGTAGAAGCTGGAGAGATCGTGGGTGATGCTATAAATCCTGGGGAAAACTACACTCTGCAAGTTTCCCTGGAAAATCAACCTACCTCTAGAGAGGTTAATGGCTCGATCGCCAAAATAGAACCGAATAACTCCCTAGATACAGCACAAAATATCAATAATTCTTTCTCGAACAGATTTGATTCTAATATTCAAAATTCTACTTCTATTCCCCATGTTTCCATTACAGCAGTCGGGAATGGCAGCTTTGACTACTATGGTTTTAATGCCGAAGCGGGAAGCTTGGCTATCTTTGATATAGACCAGATTTTGACCGATAACTCTGTAGTCGAGCCAGCAAATATTCAAGCAGGAAATATTAGTCTTAATGCCACTGAAAACATAACTATTACCGACAACAGTACCGTATCTGCTGCGACTTCAGGCAGGAGTCTTCAAGGGGGAAATGTAACTATTACAACCCCCAATCTACTAACCATCCAAGACAATTCCACCGTTAGGGTAGATAGCGAAGGATTGGCAACGGGAGGCAATATTGCGATCGCTTCAGGCTCTTTAACTTTAGATAATAACGGTCAAGTTTTCGCCACTACTGCTTCTGGGGAAGGAGGTTTATTGGATATTAAGGTAAACGATACTCTATTCATGGACAATGGCAGTACTATCTCTACCGAAGCAGGAGAATCAGGTAACGGAGGAAATATCAACCTCGATACCAATTTTATCTTTGCCTTTCCCAATCAAAATAACGATATCATTGCCAATGCAGGAACGGGAAGCGGGGGTAATATTAACATCACCACAGATTTCTTATTGGGCATTGAAGAACGTCCGTTAAACCCTTTCTCCAACGATCTCAATGCCAGTTCTCAAACTTTTGGTTTAGATGGTGCGATCGCAATTGATACTCCCGATCTCGATCCTAACTCTGGTATTTTTCAGTTACCCGATGTTCCTCTAGACGCAGCAGCAATCTTAGCTCAAGATGTATGCAAATTTGAAGATGAAAAAATTGCTAAAGGTAGTTCTTTTATTATTACAGGGCGTGGCGGTTTAACTCCAACTTCAGCAGAACCTTCAGTCAATACAGATCGGGTAGTAGGATGGGCAAATCGCGATGATATGCAAGTCAGTAAAAATGGTGCAGTCGGCATAGTTCGACGTTCGACAGATGATGAGTTAGAGGATAAGCATCCTGTTATCAAACAATCCCAAGGATGGCTGGCTACCGCCGATGGAAGCGTTTGGCTGGTAGCTAATTCAACCGAAACTATTCCTCAAAATGCCAGGATCGTACATCCTGATTGTCAAGATTGATTTTTCAAGCGATCGCTCGATCGACAGTTAGAGCAGTTAGAGCAGTTTTGAGGGATTTATAATTACTTTACCCAATCTTAATTATTAAATTAATTTTGCACGACTACAATAACGACAATATTGCTAAGTAGGGCTTGCTGAAAAAGTCTGAGTAAAACTGAAGCGAAAGTGAAATTGAAAGAAGAAACAGAAAGTAGATGAAAAAAACTAGAATAGGGGTTTGATTAGATTGTTTTTGAGACTACTAAAATCATAATTTCTGCCAAACAAGAAAATAAAAAACTGCTTCCAGAACAGTTCTAGATTCATTACCAGAAAGGTGATCGCAATAGTAGTTTCAGCAGTATTAGAGAGTTGAGCCATAATACGCCCTAAGCTGAAGCGTCGCTTTGCCTGGCCAAATTTACCTTCAATTGCATTTCGGAATCTTTCATCTTCTCGTTGTTGCTTAACAATCTCTGGCTGTGGTTTGGCAGGAGGTCTTCCCAAAGGAGGCGCACTGATTCTAATTTTTCGCTCTTTACAAAATGCTCTATTATCCCTAGTACGATAAATGCGGTCAATATGAACCGATTCAGGATAGTAACCGAATCGTTGCTGATATTGCTCTATTTGAGATTGAAAGTCTTTTGATTCATTAAAATTATCCCATTCGTTAGTGTATTTGGTTAATCCTAAAAAGTACTGTAAATAAGGGTTTTC
>JBCCNG010000206.1:0-7226 GCA_039025955.1 Cyanobacteria bacterium P01_C01_bin.72
AAACTTGGCTGAAAAGCTGGCGCGGCCTTATTAACGACGGCCCGGTTGAGATATCACTGGCTGAGATCTCAATCAAGATGAAACAGACTAACCCAAAATACGCATGGCGAGAGTGGTTGGTTGTTCCTGCCTATCAACAAGCCATGCAGGGTGACTATACGTTAGTTAAAGAACTGCAAGAGGTCCTGAGCTATCCATATGATGAGCAATCACAAGAAGTAGAAGATAAATACTATCGTCTAAAGCCTAAGGCATTTTCTGACGTTGGTGGCGTGTCGCACTATAGCTGTTCGTCTTGATTTTAAGAACCAAAACTAGAAGCTAAAGGACAAATTTGTTTACCAACTGTGCATTCACAAATTAATCGTCGCTGCTTAACAAAATACTGTCGCTTCAATAAATCATCTCAAAAGCTTTTTGCGTAAGCATTTTATCCCCATTTGAGTTTTTTTTAGATTTATTCTTTTCAAGTCTTGTATTCACACTTTATTTGTCTGATGAACGAGATAGTATTGAAGATGGCTTGAAAGTTTTGATGGGTGGTCAGATAACCTAAGCTGTTGATGACCAGAGGCTTGAACATTCTGAATGTTAGAACCTTGAAGGGTTTGGGCATACTAATCCTAAAAGCAATAATAGTTTCCTAGCACCTAATCAAAATGGATCAAAAAGTAGGCAAACAGCCTCGACCACTGCCACCCCCTCCACCATCAACTATTGGTCGGACTAGCAATTCAGTCATAGAAACAGAAGTTAGAGCACCAGCAAAAGTAGCCAAAAATAGCAAACCGAAAAGGTCATCTGGTCAACCAAGCCTGGAATACATTATTAAAAAAGCTTATGATCAGGGATATTCTGATATTCATCTAGGAGTAGGGGAAGTTCCTCGGATGCGAGATCGTGGTGAGATGGCACTGACGGAATATCCGAAAACCGATCGCAATACCTTCATGAGTTGGCTATACGAGGTGTTGAGCGATCAAGAGGTAGAAAAATTCAAACGGGAATTAGAGTTTGACGGGGCGACTCAGTACGAATTTGCCAGGGTGAGGATTAACGTTTTCGATACCTTACGTGGTCATGCTTTAGTAATGCGTTTAATTCCCCTTAAAATCTTGACGATCGAGCAGTTAGGTTTACCTCCTGTCTTCCAAGATATTTCCGATGAGCATAAAGGTTTAATTCTAGTTACAGGGCCGACAGGATCGGGTAAGTCTACTACCATGGCGGCAATGGTAGACTACATCAATACCGAACATGCCAAGCACATTATTACGATTGAAGATCCGATTGAATTTGTTCATCGTAGTAAGCGTTCTTTAATCAAACAGAGAGAAGTTGGTATCAACACCCGTAAATTTGATAATGCTCTCAAGGCGGCTTTACGGGAAGATCCTGATATTATCCTCGTCGGGGAAATGCGCGATCGCGAAACAGTGAATACGGCACTCAAGGCAGCCCAAACTGGTCACTTGGTGATGGGAACGCTACATACCAACAGCGCGATTAAAACGATTGAAAGGATCTTGACTCTCTATAGCGCCGAGGAACAGGACGCAATGCGGGTCGCAATTTCGGAGTCACTGGTAGCAGTTATCTCTCAGGGTTTATGTCGTACCACCGATGGTAAAAGAGCTGCATATCATGACATTATGGTCAACACGGATACGGTTAAGGACTATATCAAACGAGGTAAATATGAAGACATCCATAACTTGATGTTGGATGGGGAATATGATGGCATGATTACGACCAATCAGGCTCTATTTAGTCTTTATGAAGAAGGTCGAATTACTGAGGAAGTCGCCTTAGAAATGTCACCTACGGCTAATGAAATGGCAATGATGCTGCGGGGAAGAGTTTAAGTTAAAGTAAGATTGCCTAGAGACAAAAGAGCGAGTTTAATCATAAATTGTGCGGCATTATGCGGCATCTACTATTATTTACAGCTTATTATTGACTGATACTATGATTTACTAAGTAGATGTCAAACAATATCAATGAGAGATGTTTTACCCAAGGTTTTTAAGGGTATTGCCCTGTTTACCCCTGGGGGGGATTTAATTTACGGTATTGATCCGAGTAAACAAACTCAATGGCATGTTCATTTATGCCGAGGTTTACAAAAGATTCTTGATTTAGCCGATGCCCCCCATTTTTTAGTGCCAGGATATACGGCAACGGTAGAACGCTGGCTAGACCCGGCTACTAATGAGCTAAAGACGATCGCTGAAGTTTATCCCGCCGCTCAAAAATATATTCCGCTACTACAGGTGTTGTTTGAGCTAGAGACAAATATTGCCTGGCAGATTGCGCCCTGGCAAGAAGAATATTGTCATCGGGCGGTGATTGAAACATATAAGTCCCAGTTTCCGCAACTTTGGGAACGAAATGATTTAGTGATTCGCCTCGATCCCAAACAGGGAATTAAATCAACCGCGTCAAATTTAAATAATCCTCAAATTAAATTAGCTAACAGCGGAGCAATTAAAGCAGGATACAAGCTGCACCTGTTTATTTCTAGTAACAATCCTCATGCCGAAAAAACTTTGAGTCATATTCATCAGCTACTAGAAGAGGGGCTAACCAATCCTTACTCCTTGAAGGTAATTGATGTAGCCAAAAATCCTGAACAGGCGGCAGTTCATCATGTAATCACCACACCGACTCTAATTCGAGTTTTGCCCAAACCAGTCAAGCGAATTGTCGGTCAGCTTGACGACATTGCCAGGGTCTTAAATATTATTTCGAGCTAAATAGGGCTTGCTGAAAAACTAGGATTTGATGAGATATCTGTTTAAAAGCTCTCCGCTCTCAGCTTTCTTAAAAGCCAAAGATATCGCCCAAAATAGGACTGGAAATATGAGGGGTATTCCACTACTCTGGACTTGTTCAGCAAAATTTATCCAGCAGAATATTAGGAATTATCAATGAATTTAGCGATCGCCGCTACGATTGTCTATGGCTTGCTATCGTGCTTGGGGGGCATTTGGGGATACCTCAAATCTCAGAGTAAACCCTCCTTGATTTCAGGGTGCATCAGTGGTGTACTGTTGCTCATCGCCGCTACGATGCAGATCCAGGGATTAAACCTAGGTCTACTGTTGAGCAGAATCATCGTCTTACTGCTAGCTGTGGTCTTTACTATTCGTCTCGTCAAAACTAAAAAGTTTATGCCTTCGGGAATTATGCTCACCGCTGGAGTGATTGTTTTGGTCTGCTTGTTCGCCTGAGTGAGACAAAATCAAAGATTAGACTTCAAGAGCCAAACAGATATAATTAAGCTAGAGTCTCAGGACAGTAGCCGAGTCCGATGGTAAACTGTTGACGGAATGCTTCAATATCTTTAGTGTCTGGTACACCATAGGAAACCACCGCTACCTGATAGCGACGCATGACTTCAACGGGAGATTGACCAGTTTCGAGGCTCCAAAAAACCATTTTGAGCCGCATTTCTGGTTCATAGGCAATGCCTAATTCAGACATAAAAGAGCAAAGATTACCGTGCAGCTTGGGTTCGAGTGCTTTGGGGAAGTGGATTTTAACAATCCAGCCGTCGATCTGATGAATTACGGTCAGTGATGCATCCTCAGTATGCTCCATACTACGGAGATACTCAATTGTTCTCAAAGTAACGCTGGCATTTGCCAAAAAATAAAGATAGTCCATAAATTCAGATGTTTACAGAAGCCATATTTATAGTCTGACAATAAATGTGTCCATTGCGCTTGGGGAAAAGCACCCGATCTTTTAAATTTGCTATAGGGGTTACTACCCAAAAATCACCGCGCAAATCAAATTGATGATTCAGCATGAACCAGGATTTCTTACTTTCTAGCTACACCTATCAGTTACCTCAAACCCTGATAGCTCAGACTCCTGCTGTTCCGAGAGATAGCTCTCGTCTACTGATAGTAGATTCACGGTTAGAGACTAACCACGGTATTTTTCGCGATTTACCCAACTGGTTACAGCCAGGAGATTTGCTGGTACTGAACGATACTCGTGTGATTCCCGCGCGGCTTTATGGTGATAAAACTACAGGCTCAAAAGTAGAGATTCTCTTAATTGAAGAGCGATCGCCCAATTGCTGGCTCGCTTTAGTTAAGCCTGGAAAACGCTTTACTCTCGGCTCAATTATTAACTTCAACTCTCAAGACAATCAAACAATTCGGGCAAAGGTCGTTAGTAAAGATGAACCGACAGGGGGCAGAATATTACAGTTTGCTCTGCCTCCAGGCAAGTCTCTATGGGAGTTTTTAGAGGATTATGGTGAGCTACCCCTACCACCCTACATTACGGAAACTGATGCCCCAGATGAGCGGTATCAGACAGTATACGCCGCTCGCCCTGGGGCGATCGCTGCTCCCACCGCAGGACTACACTTTACCCCAGAATTACTGGCACAATTAGAGCGTCAAGGTATTGAACAAACTCAGATTACTCTCCATGTGGGGATTGGCACTTTCCGTCCCGTAGAGACAGAGAAGATCAAAGACCACGCGATGCATCAAGAGTGGATTGAGGTCAGCGCCGCCACCGTGAACAAAATTAAAGCAACTAAAGCCAGAGGTGGTCGGGTGATTGCGGTGGGGACAACTGCTACCAGAGCTTTAGAAGGGGCAGCAAGCGCTGCTAAATCAGAGCAAATAGAGCCTTTTCAGGGTAAGACCGATTTGTTTATTTATCCAGGCTATCAGTGGCAAGTAGTAGATGGTCTGATCACCAATTTTCACTTACCAGGCTCAAGTTTACTCATGCTGGTTAGCGCCATGATTGGTCGAGAAAGACTGTTGGAGATTTATCAAGAAGCGATCGCTTTGGAATACCGTTTTTACTCGTTTGGTGACGCAATGTTAATTCTGCCTCCGAAGTAAAAGATAAGATCCGATTTGAGAATAGCTTTGATCCTGCTATCTCAGAAAAAATAGGCTAAAGTAAACTCAATTATTGAGCCTAATCAAACATAATCAGAAAGTTAGATGTCTGTGCTAGATCGATTTTTCAAACATCATAAGGAGCGTCGTTTTGCTGTCGCCTTAGCGCTTTTGGGTACTGTCACCCCTGTTGTGGGACTGCATAAACTGTATTTAGGTCAGCCAATCTGGGGGCTTATTTATATCCTGCTGTGGACAACACCGATCGCTCGGATTGCCTCCGCTATTGACGCAGTATGGTATTTGGTGCAAGATCTAGAGCAGTTTGAGCTTCAGTTCAACGGTAAGAGTAAGCATAGTTTAAACCTTAATTCTTCTTCCCAGGTTACAGCGATCGCCGAAGCGATGCGGGAATTAGATCGCTTGAGGGAAGACGGTCTGGTTACAGAATATGAATTTGAACAAAAACGCCGTCAGCTATTGGAACATTTAAGCATTTAACATTGAGCATTTAACATTTGGTGCTGATAGCTGATAGCTGATAGCTAAATAACGATTTGAGTGCGAGGGACGGCGAATTTAGTTCGCCATGTCCAATCGCTCTGTTGACAAACAACACACGACCTTAACTTGTCACAAATGACTAAGAACTTTCATGTTTAAGCTATCGCAAATTGGAATTCGTCATAAAATAGCTAACGACCCTTACTATCGGTTTCAGTCTTTGAAGGAAGTTGCGATCGCTGCGGAATTGGGGATTAAAATTGATGCTAATTTAGCCACGGTGGATGATTGGCTGAGGCTTCCAGGGTTTTCAATCCGTCAGGCGCGATCGCTTGTTGAACTAGTCAGAATGGGAGTACAGTTTGTCTGCATCGATGATGTAGCGGCGGCAATTGGTGTTTCGGTAATCCATTTGCAGCCTTATGAGCAGGTTTTGACTTTTGCGTACTATGACCGCCTCAGTCCCCTTAGTCCAGTCAAAATTAATGTTAATAGTGCTTCGACAGAAGAACTAACTACTATTCCCGAAATGACTTGTGATTTAGCTCAAGCAATTATTAGCGATCGCTCTAACCACGGTAAATATAGTAATATAGTCGATTTATCATCCCGCTTGAATTTAGATAGTAATTTAACCTCTGGGCTAATGCATTATCTGCGATTTTGATCAGGATTTTTTGACATCCTCGCCCAGCTAAAATACATTTTATTGGTTACTGTTTGATGCTCAATGATTACTGCTCCAGTTGATCGGTAGTGGTAAAGGACTATCTTCAGTATCGTTAGCTTGAGGTGGATTTGCTGTAGCTCGATCTAAAACTGCTTCAACGCGATCGTAAATCTCTTGAGCTTCTGAAAGGGAGTTACCAATACTGGTCAAACCAAGCTTGCCAAATTCAGACAATGCCCCCATGAGGTGAAATACCGTCCCTGTGCGGCTACTGCTGTCAAAATGAAGTCTTTCTTGGGCAATAATGTCCATCAAATCGTTAGGCAGTAAGCCACGATACTGTTTTTTCTGGAGGTTATCGGTGGAGATATAGTGCTTCTCTTGATTTTGCTGGCTCAAAAAGTTGCCCGTATCGTAATCAAAAGTACCGTTGGTGAGCAGTCGTAGGGTCATAAAAGGGTGAGTTGTGCCGCCTTTTCTCAGGTTAATTTCGATCGCCTGAATATCCCATTTTTTAATAGCAGGGTCTTGTACGGCAATAAAATCTACGCCATAGCGTTCGATCGCCCCTTTTGCCGCTAGTACCTCTCCCACCTTTAAACCAAGCTCCTGTAGTTGATGGCGATAGTCGGCATCGGCAGGAAAATAACACCCTTCATATACCTGTCCATCTGCTCCACCCAAAATTTGATCGTGGGTAGAGACTATTTCTACTTCCCCCGACGGTCTGATGTATCCTTGAACACTGGGCGATCTCTTGATTTCTCCTTCAATAAAAGCTTCGACAATTGCCCCTAATTCGGGAATACGAGCCGAAAATGTCGCCCAAGTTTCTCCTGCACCCTGAAAGCTCATGTTTTCTAGCTGTTGTCTCAGTGCTGCTTTGGTTGCGGTAATATTCTTACCTAACCCGTACTCCTGAATCGGTCTAAGATCAAGCAGGGCATTACCTTCCCCCGAAAAGCCTTCATTCAGCTTGACGACAATCCGTTTTAACTTAGGCTGTCTTTGCCACAGTTGCCATAGCTCCTCGATTAAATCTTCTACATTACAAACTGTGTAGCTACCGTCAGGATGAGCAATTCCCGCCTCGGCAAAGATGCGACGACTGCCGCTTTTAGAACCCCAGTTTAATACCTCAGGAGATGCTGCTAGCAGCGGAATGCCCAATTTTA
>JBCCNG010000207.1:0-7215 GCA_039025955.1 Cyanobacteria bacterium P01_C01_bin.72
ATCAAGAGAGCTATGAAAAAGCTCAGTCAGCATATACAGAGGCATTAGCAATCGCTCAACAAGAAAGCGATCGCGAAAATATCGGTTACTCTTATTTTGGCTTGGGTTGTTGCTACCAAGAAACAGGAAAATTAGAAAATGCGATCGCCAGTTTTGAGAAATTCCTCGAATTAGTCGATTCCAAGCAAAAAGATCTACTGACCGATGAGGGTAAAGTAACTTTTCTCGACAGTATCAAAGATGTATTTGATCGCCTGATTATCGCTTATCTCGATCTAGCTCAGAATCAGCCAAAATACTATGCTCAGGCACTAGACATAGCAGAAAAAAGTAGGGGAAGAGCTTTAAACGATCTGCTGGGGATTTCTCAGCGTAGACTTCCCCAAGAAAAATCCGAGGCAGAAAATATTTTCCCAGATGGCATAAATATGGCTACCCAAGCTGCATCGGCTATTCACGAACATAGATTTGTCTCCATAGAAGATAATCAAAATGTTGTAGATGCTCCACCTCTAGCTAGATTAGTATTTTATGTTTTAGAGGATCGTACTGCTATTTTTGTAGTCGATTCGAGCGATCGCGTTTACGGTTATACTTGCTCGATTAATTGTCATCAATGGGAAGAAAAAGTGGCTCAGTTGCGCCAAGCTATGCAGGTAGATGAAGCTTCTAGAGGACTAGATCGTAAATTGATTCCTCTAGATATAGGTGGTGGAACAAGCGATCGCAATGAAACCGAACTACTCCAAGAATTCTATCAAGAGTTAATTGCCCCTATAGTTGATTACCTGCCTGCTAAAGACAATACTCTTGTCATAGAACCACATGCTTCATTATGGTTAGTTCCTTTTGCTGCGTTACAACTATCTGACTCCAGTTATTTCGGCGATCGCTACTCTCTTATCTATACTCCTTCAATTCAAACCCTGACAGAGATTCGCACCCAAAAACCCTACGCTCCAATAGAACAATCTAAATTTTTAATCGTGGGCAATCCCGTCATGCCCAAAGTTCAAACTGATGATGAGGAAATAATTACTCTCGCTCCTTTATCTGGGGCGCAAGAAGAAGTAGAAGCGATCGCAAAACTCATCTCCTCCGAGAAAAGTACTCTACTAACTGGAGAAAAAGCCACAGAAGTTGCTGTTAAAGAGCTAGCTTTTAGCCATAATGTGATTCATCTAGCAACTCATGGTATTGCCTATACTGCTGACCCTTTAAAGTCTTTGATTGCTTTTGCTCCTACTGACGAAGAAAGTAACGAAGGATTGTTAACGGCTAGAGAAATAGCTACTAGAAGACAAATACCTGTTGATTTGGTCGTGCTGAGTGCTTGCCAAACAGGTTTAGGTAGAGTTTCTGGGGATGGCATTATTGGTTTGAGTAGAGCTTGTTTGATTGCAGGGGCAAGGACAATCATCGTCAGTCAATGGAGCGTTAGCGATTCTGCTACTAAAGAGTTGATGATTGTTTTCTATCAGAGTTATCTTCAATCTGGAAATAAAGCTGTGGCACTCAAAAAAGCTATGACAAAAGTGAGAAACATACACAATAGAGCTAGATTTTGGGCAGCTTTCACCCTAATAGGTTCTGAAACTTAAATTCCATGCTTATATACTCACAAGCTTTTGTCTCGCCAAAGTACGATTATGAGAACGATTGATGACCAACTGAAAAATATTTCTCGTGACGCGAACACTCTTGTCATCGATTTCAAAGCTAGCCGAAGGCATCGCCAGTGTAAATAACCTCTGTATGGAATTATCGGAAACAATTCTTGCTGCTAATTTCTGAGAGTGCATCTCCACTATTTTATAAAAATTACAGATTATTACTGATTAATTGCAAGCTTGTATTTATTTTCCTTCTTTTGTCTTGATTTTTGGGAAGATTGCAATAATAAATACGTACAGGGTATGAAAAAAAGTGCGATGAAGGTTGCGCCGTCAACTCCGCCTACGATACAAATGCCAAAAGGTCTCCAACCGACATTCCGCAGTTAAATAATTCAAAAAAATAATTAAACGAATTTACTGGATTTTGAGTCTGAGATAGCGATCGCTGATAAAAATAAAATTTAGTCACCAAAGCGATCGCCAACGCAATGTTATTAGCCTGTAATTGTTACATAGCAAGCATTTAGGCTGATATTCAGATAATTAATTATTAAAAACTAAAATTTATGTGCGAAATGTCAGTTAAATCATTCAGAAAAATAATTAAACGAATTTACTGCATTCTCAGCCTGAGATAGCGATCTCTGTCAAAGAAAACACGAGTAATACATTGATCCTGGTCTGATCGGCAAAATAGCTGTATGGCATATCTAATAAGCTTTATCAGCTACATTTAAGTAAAAATTATTGAACAACAAAATTTATCTGCGGAATGTGGGATCTTGAGTAGATAAGAAGAATTCCAAGATCGTACTGCGTAAGATGAGCCAGATTTGATAGGATAGATGCCCGCTCTACTATTGTATGGTTTTCAACCAATCTAAACCCACTAAACGACTATCTACAGTTGCCAAAACTAGATTGTAGTGAATTGCACTAGTACCGCTGCGCGGAAGTCAGAAGCATCAATTTTCTGTAGGTTTGTCGATAGCCTGTCATCTCCCAACAAATACCAATGCCAAATATGAGTATCAAGTAAGACTTTCAATTCAAGCTTTCCCATTCTGAAGCTTCAACTGCGGGAGAAATTAGATCGCCGATAACTTTGCCAGTATTTTTGGCTACTCCAAATTTGGCTCTAGTTTGAGACTCTGTTATTGGATTAACTACTACTAATGGTTGTCCGTTACGATTAATGGTCAATCTTTCTCCTGTTCGATTTACTTCATCGAGTAAGCGCAGACATTGAGCTTTGAATTTAGAAATTTGAACTTCTTTCATAACTTTGAACTTAATATATTCAGTCTTGCCTATCGTCTAATAAAACTATAGTCATTAATTCAACATAACAACGATCTAAGATTTTGGAGGTTGTGAGAAAATCAACAACAGATAACTAATTCTAATTGTGTACTCATCGAACTCACGTCTGATCAAGTTATTTTAAGCGATCGCTGATCCTCCCATTAACAGCCGAAATACTCACTATTCTGGGGGAAGCTAAATAATTTTTGCCTGTCGGATCGCCTGTACGCCCAGTAAAATTACGGTTGGTGGCATAGATGCCTGTTTCTTGTTGCCCCAAAACTCCCTTGCCAGAGTTGATGCAAGCACCGCAGCCTGACTTAAGTATTTGTACTCCAGCCTGAGTAAAGATGTCCCAATAGCCCAGTGCTTCAGCTTCCTGACGTACTTGCTGGGAAGCAGGGACAACATACATCTGGACATTAGGATTAACCTGGTTGTCTTGTAACACTGCTGCTGCCTGGGCAAGATCACTAAGCTTACCTCCTGTACAAGAGCCAATAAATGCCAGAGTGATCCGGGTTTCGGGTAGCTCACTGATACTGACGACGTTATCAGGTTTGGGAGGACAGGCAATTTGTGGTTCAAGCTGACTCAGATCAAACTGATAAATATGGTCGTATACGGCATCGCGATCGCCAATAATAGGAGTATAGTCACCAGGGTTCTTGTCTGCTAAATATGCCGCCGTAATCTGATCAGGAACAATCAAGCCACACATAGCACCGCACTCTACCGCCATGTTGCTGAGGGTCATCCGTTCATCCATCGATAGCTGTTTAATTGCCTGACCGCGAAATTCTAATACCTTGCCAATTGCTCCCTGACAGCCGATTTTACCGAGGATAAACAGCATAATGTCTTTGGCACTAATTGCAGCTGGTAGCTTACCTTCCAGCTCAAAAACAATCGTTCCTGGTACTCGTAGCCACAGATCTCCCGTTGCCAAAATATTTGCCATGTCGGTAGTGCCAACCCCTGTAGAGAAGCTGCCCAATGCCCCATAGGTACAGCTATGGGAATCTGTACCCGCAATAATCATCCCAGGCTGGATCATGCCCTGTTCGGGTAATAACACATGGCAGATGCCTGATGCTTCCCCAGGAGAAACGAGATCGAATAGCTGGCAGCCATACTGATGAGCAAAATCTACCATGCCTTGATACAGCTTGGTTGCTTGCGGATCAACACGAATATCGTTGATCTGAATAAAATGATCGGCGACTAACACCACCTTGCTAGCATCCCAAATTTGCCTATTTGCGCCAAAATTTGCCTGAAATAGCTCAAATACAGGAGCGGCGATCGCATCATGGGACATAGCCAGATCTACCTGGGCAAAGACCACTTCTCCAGGCTGTACATACTTATTCCCCGAAGCCTGCGCCAACATCTTTTCTGCCATAGTCATGGGGCGGGGTGCAGTAGAGCTTTGAGGCACAGAAATTTGCTTCTGTAGTCGCTGTTGATTAAAAGCGGTTAACCCTCCTGCGGCAGAAATTGCCTTAACTACAGGGTTATCCTGGCTGTCACCGATAACTTCCAGATTCAAACCAATATTGATGCTGTTGCGATAGAAAATCTCGGCAAAAGACTGGGCGCGAACTAGTTTTATTCCTGCGGCTTTGATGGCTCTAGGTGCGTACTCTCGGCTTGAACCACAGCCAAAGTTTTTCCCGGCTTCAATTACTTCATAGTTTAATAAACTATCGATGCCAATTAGATGTTCGAGGACATAGTGTTTTTGATGTTCAGGATCGGGATTAGTACTACGATGAGCAGGAATAATATCGTCGGTATTAATATCATCACCAAGTTTTAAGACGTTCATTGATTAGCTTTAATTTATTAAATTAATCTATCTTAATCTGTCGAATTGGCGATCGCTTGTCCTGCTAGCCAAGAGGTTGTCCAGGCACTTTGAAAGTTAAATCCCCCCGTAACCCCATCAATATCCAGTATCTCGCCTGCAAAATAGAGTCTTGGACATTTTTTGCTTTCCATAGTTTTGAAGTTTACTTCTTTGAGGTTAACGCCGCCACAGGTGACAAACTCGTCTTTGAATACCCCCTTCCCTTTGACCTCATACTGCCCCTGAACAATTTCTGCCACTAGCTTGTTTAATTCTTTTTTACTGATTGCCGACCACACTTTGTCAGGTTTGATGCCCACGTAGCTAATTAGCCTTTGCCATAGACGTTTCGGTAATTCAACAGGACAGTAATTAACTATTTTCTTCTGGGGATTAGTTTGTTTGAGGGCAGAAAATATCTCTTTTAGCTCTTCCTGACTATATTTAGGCAACCAGTTGATCTGCAGGCTGGCATGATATTTCAGCTCATGCAGAGATCTCGCACCCCAAGCAGACAGTTTCAGTACCGCAGGGCCACTAATACCCCAGTGAGTAACCAACAATGCCCCTGTTTGCTCCAGCTTGTTTTTTCCCGTCCCCAATTTTAGCTTGGCATCACCAACAGAAACTCCCGCTAAACCCTGCAAGCGCTTATCTTGAAGATTAAAAGTGAACAAAGAAGGTACACCAGGCTCTATTTTGTGTCCCAGATTTTTTGCCCAACGATACCCTAGAGGATTACTGCCCGTAGCAATCAAAAGGCGATCGCATTTTAAGACTCGCTCATTTTTTAATCCAACCTGAAAATAGTTTACTCCCTCACTATCAATCAACTGTTTAACTGTTCTGACACCAACCCCCGTCCGCAGATCAACTCCTGCTTTTTGCGCTGAATGCACTAGACAATCAATAATCGTCGCGGAACTATCGGTGATGGGAAACATTCTGCCATCGGCTTCAGTTTTGAGCTTAACCCCACGGGATTGATACCATTGCACCGTATCTTGAGGCTGGAAACGTGAGAAAGCCCCCCGCAAAGCCTTTCCGCCACGGGGATAATTTTCTACTAAACGAGCAGCTTCAAAACAGTGGTGGGTAACGTTACACCTCCCGCCGCCAGAAATTCTGACTTTTGCTAGAGGTTTACTTCCCGCTTCGATTAGAGTGACGCGGAGATGCGGATTTGCTTCGCTACAGGCGATCGCGCCAAAGAAACCGGCCGCTCCCCCACCAATGATAATTACGTTCAAGTTATTTTATTTAATTCTCGGACAACAAAAGTTTAATCGAATTCTAGCTAACGTTTGCTAACCGAAGCAGACATAATTTCATCATGATTTTTTCGCTAGTGGATATGGGCGTAAATAGAGTTACCATTCAATTCATCTCAAACCCTTGCTGTATCTAGCCTACTACTTACTACCTACTACTTAAGCGAAGCGGTACTAATATCGTCGAGTCTTTAAAATACCCCAGGCAAGACCTGAAATCACCACAGCCATTAACAAAAATGTAATCACGCCACCTGAAATAAAGGTAATCAGACCAATACCTCTGAGTATATATAGGGTAGTAAAACCGATCAGGGAAAGAAAGAAAACTTTTAACAACATATTCGATGACATGATTTGCTTGTTGCCAATGTTCAATTGTTTAATTAAAACACGTCAAGAAAAAAAACTGGAGTTTTACTAGACGCAGTTTCAATCAGCCGCTTCGATTCCTTTCCCAGATATCGCAATTTCTCTTAATTAACCTCGTTCACCAAATCGTCTCTGTCGATGAGATTCGATTAATTCTGCTGCTCTTGCTCTTTGTTCTGGGGTTAAGATTTCTCTGATCTGAAGCATCGTTTCAAAACGATTATCGCTCAATTGTTGACGTATTGCTTTAGCTTGCTGGTATTCTTGGCGAATTTGCTCATCAGTCGCATCACTGCTCAATAAAGACCTCATACCCCGATCTTGTGTCTGTAGCTGATCTTTCAATTCTTGAGCAGTACTCTTTGACTCTTCCTGAATCGACTCAATTTGTTGGGACTGTTCGGGGGTAAGCTCTAGCTGCTGTAGTAGCCGATTCATTTTTTTCCCTCTATCTCCTCGTTTACCATGTTTCCCTCTTTGTCCATGATGTCCCATTTTGTTCCTCTCTTGAATATCATTAACCTGAGATTGAGCCACATCGATACTCATGGGCAAAGAGGGAAACATGGTAAGCGAGGAGATAGAGGGGAAAAAATGAATCGGCTACTGCAGCAGCTAGAGCTTACCCCCGAACAGTCCCAACAAATTGAGTCGATTCAGGAAGAGTCAAAGAGTACTGCTCAAGAATTTAAAGATCAGCTACAGACACAAGATCGGGGTATGAGGTCTTTATTGAGCAGTGATGCGACTGATGAGCAAATTCGCCAAGAATACCAGCAAGCTAAAGCAATACGTCAAC
>JBCCNG010000208.1:0-7196 GCA_039025955.1 Cyanobacteria bacterium P01_C01_bin.72
CTTGAACCTACGAGCATACGATTTCGTATCTCAAGAGTTGAGAGCAGCGGAAGACCCTGAGTTTGAAACGTTCTACACCAAAAACATCCTGCTCAATGAAGGTCTAAGAGCATGGATGGCGACACAAGACCAACCACATCAGAACTTTGAATTCCCAGAGGAAGTACTACCTCGTGGTAACGCGCTGTAAGCAACAGTGATGATTTCCATCTACCTAGTCTATTGCAGGTAGCTTGAGTTTGATTAGTAAGCTCCTCTTCTCAGGGGGGCTTATTTTTATCAGCAGGCTTTAGACTATTATTTTTAGCTACGCCACGATAGGCTAGAGGGTAAGATTTAAACAAAATCTAAGTTCTTAATAAGTTTTTAGTACTGGATCTAAATTAGTTGTGCCAAAGCCCAAAGCCGGCATTGTTTATAACGATATAAAGCCGATCGCCTGTAAGTTTGCTTCCGAAATCGCTGAAAAGCTGGAGAATTCTGATTGGGATGTCTACACGACAACTGGGTTGGGAGGAATTTTAGAATATTCAACTCCAGGTAGCCCTGTTTACCATACGCGCATTGAGCAGTTAACACCTCCTGGTTTTGATGCAGATATTAAGTTTGCGATCGTTCTAGGTGGCGATGGGACAGTTTTATCTGCCTGTCGCCAGCTTGCTCCTTCTGGCATTCCGTTGCTAGCTATTAATACAGGACACATGGGTTTTTTGACAGAAACCTATCTGAGCAATTTAGATCAAGCTTTAGAACTGCTCGTGGAAGGCAAGTATAACGTCGAAGAGCGATCCACGCTAGCAGTAAAAGTATTTCGCAATGATGCACTGTTGTGGGAAGCCCTGAGTCTGAATGAGATGGTGCTGCACCGTGAGCCGCTAACCAGTATGTGTCACTTTGAGGTACAGATTGGCGAACATGCTCCTGTAGATGTTGCTGCCGACGGCATTATCATTTCTACTCCTACAGGCTCTACTGCCTATGCTCTGAGTGCAGGAGGTCCGGTACTAACACCTGACGTACCTGTATTGCAGCTAGCGCCCATTTGCCCCCATTCTTTGGCTTCTCGCGCTTTAGTTTTTAGCGATCGCGAACCCGTAAAAGTCTTTCCTGCTACTGCTAACCAGATGGTAATGGTAGTTGATGGCAACGGAGGATGCTATATTCTGCCCGATGACCGCATCGAAGTCAAAAAATCGGTTTATCCTGCGCGCTTTATTCGCTTGCGATCGCCAGAATTTTTCCGTATCTTACGGGAAAAGCTCGGTTGGGGTCTACCTCATATTGCTAAACCAACTTCAGTGGAGCTGCCTTAAGCTAGCATTAACCTAACTTTTGTAAGGGGAATATATAGATTGTGGTAAACCAATACGGCACTGTTGAATCTTCAATCCTGCTAATTACAGACGATATTTTTGCCCAGCCCGCTAGTCTAGATCTTAAAGCCTTGGGCTATTTGCCGATCCAAGAAAAAGCTCAGGCTGGATGGTCTAAACTTAGTTCCTATCAGCCTGCCATGGTAATCGTTGACCGCGTGCTGACGGGAAAATATGGTTTTGACTTGTGTCGTCAGTTGCGTAGTGCAGGGGTACATATTCCTGTACTAATGCTAGTAGAACAAGAGACAGTTGCCGAGCGAGTTGCCTGTATTGAAGCAGGAGCGGATGATTATTTACTCAAGCCCTACCAAAAAGAGAAACTGCTGGAGCAAATTAATCTATACCTCCAGACAGAAAAAGAAATTCCCGAACAGCTAAGATTTGGCGGATTGATTCTCGACTTGAATACTCGTCAGGCAATCAGAGATGAGCGGGTGATTGAGTTAACTATGAAAGAATTTGAGCTGCTCAAATATTTAATGTCTAACCCTCAAAAGGTAATGACTCGGGAAGAAATAATTGAAAATGTTTGGGGTTATGATTATCGTGGAGAATCTAATGTGATTGAAGTCTATATTCGCTATCTACGGCTGAAGATAGAAAGTCCAGAGCAAAAAAGGCTAATCCAAACTGTTAGAGGAATTGGCTACGTTTTGCGAGAATAAAGGGCTTCGCCCAGCCTTTAGCTATTAGCCATTAGCTCAATACTTAATCATAAAAATTGATCATAAATTCTTGGGCAACTCTAAGTCAATTTTAATCTTTCCCAGAGATCATTTTGATTCTATCTAAGGAGAGAGTTCAAAGCTGGAGGGAAAGATTATCGTTTTAAGTACATAGTTTAGTTAAGTATTTTTACGTATTGAGATTTTTGTGTCATCATTAAGACTCAAGATTTTTAAATTCAGCTATCCTCGTTGAAGATTTAGTTCTGAGTTTTGAGTTCGAGCCAAAATTTATCTCAAACAAGACTTCCAACCAGAGGTTGAATGCCTCAAGAGAAAGTTCAGTTTCTATCGTGACATAGGACACTGACAAGACTAAATCTAACGTCCGATAATGACAGCAAACTGCATAAATTTGTTGTCTGAATACGTAGCCAAATATATAGCCAAAATTGCGCTACTTTAGTTCCCAACCTTACACACAATCCAACTGGAACAGTTCCCTCAACCTCAACCATCATGAAACCCGCTATCTATGCCACATTCATAAAATTTCTCAAAGAAGAGCTAGCCCTTTCTAACGATTCAATTGAGATTGTTAAAAAATCCGTAGAAGATCACCCTGCTCCTATTCCCATGATTCTTTGGCAATATGGTCTAATTACCTTAGAAGAGCTAGATCGTATTTATGATTGGCTTCATGGCAGAGCTAAGTTGGATCTGGGCTAGTTTAGCAGCTGTAGTTTGCTATCCATAAACTAGTATTTGTCCAATCGGGTTTAAACAGTAAATTCAAGACAGTACATACAGTACATTTAGATCGTAATGTCTAGATTGAGCCAACAATAGTTTGCCGCTTCATCGCCAACTAGCTGTTTTGAGGAGTTTACGTCGCAATAAATCGAGAGCAGAGCAAGAACTCAAGTGGCGAACTAGCTCGCGACCTCTTGTACCGCCAAAACGGTATTCACGGCTGAAAGTCTCACCTTCCGGGGTAGCAATGCCAATGTAGACTAAGCCAATAGGTTTCTCAGCAGTATCGCCACCGGGTCCCGCTATGCCTGTAATTCCAATTCCCCAGTCGGTTTGTAAACGCTGTTTGACTCCCTCAGCCATTTGTGACGCAACAGTGCTACTAACTGCACCATACTGAAGCAAATCTTGCTCTTCAACCTCAAGTAAAGTTTGCTTAATTCGATTAGCATAGGCAATTATACCCCCCAAGAAATAATTAGAACTTCCAGGGGTTGCGGTTAACATTGCTCCTAGCCCTCCTCCTGTGCAAGATTCAGCGACGCTGAGAGTTTGTTGAGCAGCAGTAAGTAATTTACCAACCACCGCTGCCAGAGTATCTTGGTTACTGCCAAAATAATCTAATCCTGCAATCTGCTTAATTTCTGTCGCCACGGGTTGAATTACCGCTTCCGCTTCCTCTTGAGAACTCGCTTTTGCTGCTACCCGCAGACGCACTTCTCCCTTCCCTGCATAGGGAGCAACAGTAGGATTAGCAGAGTCAAACAAGTGACTGACTTTTTCTGCTAGTGCTGACTCGCCAATCCCGCGAAAGCGCATCATTTCACTATAAATGATATCTTTGCCCCAGCCCTGGCTTTTGAGGAAGGGAACGGCAGTATCCTGCCACATGCGCCGCATTTCTGAGGGAACACCAGGAAAGGTCATAATTGTCAGCTCCGCTTTTGGCTGCCAGATTATGCCAGGAGCTGTTCCTGTAGGATTGGGTAGCGTCATTGCGCCTTGAGGCACAAGAGCCTGCTTACGATTACTCGGAGACATAGTCCGTCCCACAGAATTAAACTTGGTTTGAATATCCTGAATAATACTGGCATCTTCCTCTAGAGGAGTGTTTAGAAAACTAGCAATTGTCTCGGTAGTCAAATCGTCGGGAGTTGGACCTAAGCCCCCAGTAAAAATTAAAATAGAAGAACGTTCAAGAGCGGTAGCTAAAACTTGATGAATACGTTCTGCGTTGTCTCCTACTACGGTTTGATAATAGTGAGGAATGCCTAAGTTAGCTAGCTCTTGAGCCAGATATTGACAGTTAGTATTTAAAATATCTCCTAAAAGTAGCTCCGTACCGATACATATAACTTCTGCACTCATCGATCTGATTCACCAATATTGTTACTAATTCTGCGTCTGGCTCGCCAAACTTGCCATAACTGCCAGACTAATAACATTGTCGCACCGATCGCATATCCCCAACCGCTGGGAATGTTGGAGAAGCCCAAAGCTAGGCTACCAACCCAAAAAGTTAAGGTGTAAATAAACAATACAGTTTGACGCTGAGAAATACCCGTTTTCAAAAGCCAGTGATGTAGATGGCTTTTGTCAGCAATGAAGGGAGATTTTCCCTTACTAATACGAGAGCAAATTACCGCTGACATATCGAGAATCGGCACTGCTAAAATCAGATAGGGTAAGAGAACTGCCGTAATCGCCGTAGTTTTAACTAAGCCAATTACTCCCACCGCCGCTAGAGTAAAGCCCATGAAATACGCCCCCCCATCACCCATAAAAATCTGAGCAGGATTGAAGTTATAGCGCAGAAAACCCAATGCTCCTCCTGCCATTGCCGCGGCAATTAAACCCGCCGCTGACTGATCCATAAACAGGGTTACAACCAGCATCACAAAGGCTGCAATACCAGAAACTCCAGCAGCCAAGCCGTCAACGCCATCGATCCAGTTAATCGCATTTGCCATGCCCACCAGCCAGACGACGGTGATTGGCAGGCTTAACCAGTAGATTTGAATTAAAGAATAAAAAGGAAAAGAAACAAAATCGATTCTCACTCCCAGATACCAACAGCCTGTGGCAACAACAATCTGCATCAACAATCGGGAAATAGGAGTGAGATTAAATAGATCGTCAGCAAATCCAATCCCAAAAAATAAAATACTGCCAATAATTACCGCCCCAACCTCCAGTGATTTTTGGGGTTCGAGGGCAGAAAAACCACCTAGAAGCCAGACAATCAGCAAAGCAGTAATTGTACCTGCAAAAATTGAAACCCCGCCCACACGGACAACGGGGTTTTTGTGAATCTTTCTGGCATTTGGTTGATCCACGATACCCAGCTTTAAACCCAACGTTTTGACATCAGGTATTGTCCACAAGACAAAGGTAACGGAGATGAGAAAAGCAATCAGATGATATAGTTCAACAGGCATCTGAGTTTATCTTCCAGGAGAGTATAAGGTGTACTTTTTACAAACATCAGGCTGGGTGATGTTACTAGATCGTTGCTTCTATCTCCGCATTACTCTATATCTGGGCAGGTACAGGAATTTGTAAATAAGGATAGAGGGGAAAGCGATCGCACAAAGCGGCTACCCGATCTAGACAGTTTTGCTGTACAGCCTCATCTTCAGGGCTGAGTAGTTTGTCAGCGATAATGTTAGCAATTTCTTGGAACTCTGTCGCCCCCATGCCTCTGGTGGTCATGGCGGGAGAACCCAAGCGCAGTCCGCTGGTGACAAAAGGTGATTCAGGATCAAAAGGCACAGTATTTTTGTTAGCGGTAATATTGACCTGACTAACAAGAGCATCGGCTTTTTTCCCTGTCATTCCAATACTACGTAAATCAACCAAAATAAGATGATTATCTGTACCGTCAGATACTAACTTAAAGTTTCTCGCTTTGAAAGCTTCTGCCATGGATTGAGCATTGGCAATTACTTGAGCCGAATATTCTTTGAATTCTGGTTTGAGTGCCTCACCAAAAGCCACTGCCTTAGCAGCGATTACATGCTCTAGTGGACCACCTTGAGTACCTGGGAAAACCGACTTGTTGAATTTTTTACCTAGTTCAGCATCACGAGTTAAAATTAGACCGCCTCTAGGTCCTCTCAAAGTCTTGTGGGTGGTAGTGGTGACAACATCACAGTGAGGAACAGGATTGGGGTGGAGTCCTGTGGCTACCAAACCAGCAATATGAGCAATATCAGCTAATAAGTATGCGCCAACTTCATCGGCGATCGCTCTAAATTCAGCAAAATCAATAGTACGAGGATAGGCAGAATAGCCACAGATAATTAGTTTGGGACGCTCTTTGAGGGCTAGTTCTCGAATCTGCTCAAAGTCTAGCTGTTCCGTTTCTTGGTTTACGCCATACTGGACGACATTAAACCACTTACCTGAAACATTAACGGGAGAGCCATGGGTTAGGTGTCCACCATGGGATAGATCCATCCCCATAATGGTGTCTCCAGGCTTTAACAGAGTTAGAAAGACGGCAAAGTTTGCCTGTGCGCCTGAATGAGGCTGAACATTCGCCATTTCTGCCCCGAACAGTTGTTTCGCGCGGTCAATCGCCAGTTGTTCGGCACGATCAACAAACTCACAGCCGCCATAATAGCGTTTTCCTGGTAAACCTTCGGCATACTTATTAGTTAAAACTGAGCCTTGGGTTGCCAACACTGCTGGAGAGGTAAAGTTTTCGCTCGCGATCAGCTCCAAATGCGATCGCTGACGACCTAATTCTAGATCAACAATTTCCGCGATCTCAGGATCGGTCTGGGCAAGGAAATCTAAATTTGTTTGATTCACTATTCGATTCTGTTTTTTGTGATAGATATCTCCATGCTATCTAATTCAGTGTCCCCTTGAAAACCATCAATTTGGAGAATAACTTTCCTGCCTAAGTCTTAACCGTTAATGCTCTATTTTCTTAAAAGCTAAGAGCGCAGCGCGTCCTAAAGGATACCGCTCCGCATATACGCGCAGATCGCCGCCTAACGGCGACTAAGCAAGCTTTGCTTGTGGCAGCTAAAAGCTTTTGAACAGATATCTTCTCAAATCCAAGTTTTTCAGCAAGCCCTATTTACGCTCTATTTTCCTAGATTTGGATGAACATAAAACTGATTTTTTTAATCTTTACAGTTTTTGTCCTGTACTCAGCATTTTTTTATATAATATTTTTTAAATCTTGTTCATGTAGAGAACGGCAGTTTTTATTTTACTAGTAACCTAATTTTTTCAGTCTCTAGTCCCCAATCCCCAACCTCTTATGGGGCAAGACTTGCACTTGTCGCATTGAGTGTACCACAAGGGCATAACATATCCTTTAGTACGATCTGCCTTCAAAGAAGGCTGCTTCGCCGTATCCCAAGCTCAAACTAGAAGCGATTTGAAC
>JBCCNG010000209.1:0-7178 GCA_039025955.1 Cyanobacteria bacterium P01_C01_bin.72
CACCAATCTCTTCTGAGACAGGGATTGGAAGTAACTCCGATTCATTTGTGATAGATCATCTTTATCTAACTGAGCCATCTTCTAAACATACACCACAAGGGCGCAGTTGACTCATTTTTGACTGGGGGAATGAACGGTTACAATCAGGGATGGTAGCCTTTAGGAAAAGCGTTCTTCCCCTCAATTGATGACACGCCCTAATTTAGATTAAGGAATCTGGAGAGAGCCGAGATCATTGAGGGAGGCCAGCGACGAATATTTTCAATCCAGTCTAGATCTTGATAGCGATTATCTAAACCTATTGCCGCGACCCAATTACTTTCAGCTTCTCCCTGCTTGCCTTCCACCCACAGAGTTGCCGCTAGGGCAGCCCGCATGTCGGAATACATTGGGTACTTTCGTACTAAATTACGCATATTGCGAATCGCTTCTGAGCGATCGCCTAGTTGATATTGAATTAGAGAAGCATTACCCCGCGCCATGGGAAATGTCGGCGCCAGCTCTGCTGCCTCCTGATAGTCGTCTAAAGCATCCTGCCACTTTTGCTGACCTGCTCTAGCGTTGCCACGATTGTTCAGAGCAACGGGATCGTCAGGAGTTATGGACAGTACATGATTATAATCGGCGATCGCCTGTGACCATTTTTTCTGTCCTTCGTAAGCAATGCCGCGATTGAGGTAGGCATCGGGATACTCGGGAGCGATCTCAATGGAACGATCAAAATCAGCTATCGCTTCCGCCAGCTTGTATTGACCAATACGCACATTGCCTCGATTGCTCCAAACAGCAGGATTTTCAGGAAACTGTTCCACGAGAGTTGTCCAGTAAGCCTCCGCCTGGGCAAAATCACCTTGTTGAGCGGCACGGAAAGCTTTTTTGGCGATCTTTTCTCCTTGGGAGAGCTGCTGTTCTATGGTGGAGGAGTTGGGAGTACTGGCTGCGTTAGCGGGTTGCCCAAAGCAAACAGTCGAAATTGTCAAGATGAGGCAGAAACTTATTAGCCAACGTTTCATTATATTCTCTGAATCTAAGTCTTTATACTTAAGATATCTGAATCTGGCTGGTAATACTAAATCCTGTTTTGATAGATGGCGCGGGAGTATGTCAATCGGACTGAGCTGTTTTAATCACGGGTAGATGACTTAGAGGCACGGTAAATGTAACGGTAGAACCCAAGCCATCCCCCATACTATAAAAAGAAATTGTTCCTCCCATGGCTTCCACCAGCTTTTGGGAAATAGCCAAGCCCAAGCCAGTGCCACCATAGGATTTTGTTCGCGAACCGTCTACCTGATAAAAGTTTTCAAACAGTTTATCCTGCTTCTCTAACGACACACCAATTCCTGTATCAGCAACGCTGATTTTAACCGTGCCAGGAAATTCGATTCCCTGGCATTCCATTTTTTTGTTCGTAACTTCAGCACTAATGACAATGCCCCCCTCTTTAGTAAACTTGATGCCATTACTGATCAGATTGAGCATTACCTGAAGCAGCCGCTGATAGTTACCATACAGAATTACGGGAGTTAGAGTGGCAGGAGACTTAATTTGAAAATTGAGCTTTTTTTGTTTCGCTTGAGTCCCAATCAGATTATCTACGTCTTGGAAAAGTTCGTTTAATTCAATCTCGTTTAGCTCTAGCTCCATTTTGCCCGCTTCAATCTTGGCAATATCCAAAATATCGTTGATCAAATTAAGTAAATGAATCGATGACTTGTAGGCTTCCTCGATAAACTCTCGCTGTTCTTCTGGATCGTCTGCCATGCCTTCGAGCAGCAGTTTCAAAAAGCCAATAATGCCGTTGAGAGGGGTGCGTAGTTCGTGGGAGGTATTAGCCAAAAAATCACTCTTTAAGCGACTAGCTTCTTCTGCCTGAATGCTTGCCTGTTCCACTTCACGATAGAGTTTTGCCAAAGAAATCGCCGCTTCCACCTGTTCGGCAATTTCCCGCAGCATTTCCATTTCTGCCGTTGTCCAATGGCGAAAGCGATCGCATTGTTGCAAACAAATTAAAACGTGATCTTCACTACTGCTATTAGCCGAGATCACCAAGACAGACTTCCGCTGTAGCCGATCCTGCTCAATAAAATCTAGCGCCAGGGGATGACCTGAACCAAGTACCTGCTGGAGATGAGTTTCGCTGTACCAATCGATCTGATATTCCGTCGTGGACTCGTATTCCTCACGACAGTATTCCGCTTCCACCGTCAGCCGAGTCAGATTGTGATGATTTGCCAAAATTAAGCAGCGACTGGTAGCAAAAGTCGTACCAATATTTTGTACGGTATGCTCATAAATGGTAGCGAGGTCGAGACTACGACGAATTTGCTGTACGACTTGACTCAGCAATTTCTGATAGCTGTAAATAGCTGCGGGGGTATCATCGGCGGCAAACGAAAACATTTCGGCTTCTTCTAGCAAATGTCCAATTACCATGACAGCTTGAGGCTCTCCTTGGGGAGGTAAGATGGGGCTAATAATTAGCTCAAAAGAATAAGATATTTCTTGACATTGAAACAGACAGTAGCACTGTTCTGGTAAACGACGCTTAAGAACACGGCGAATCTTCTCCAAATAGGTAAATGTATCGACGGGAGCGAAGACTTCTTTAATCGAGGCAGAAAAGCTGTTGCCAAAAGTGCTGTCTGACAGTGTCGATTCCTTGGGAACGCCGCAATTTAAACCGTATTCGGCTGCCTTCGCCCACCAAAAAGAAAGATAATTGCCAGCAATATCCTGAGTAAAAACTAATTCTGCTCCCAGATGTTGCCATTCAATCGCCCTGGCTGACATCGTACTGCTACTGTTGTGATTGGAATCAAATTTTGGGAGCATTGGTAAATAGATGACATTTCAAGGAATTTGCCAAAAGACTCGACACTATACTTGAAACTATAACCTAAGATATCTAATGAGCAACGAACAGTAAATAGCAAACAAACGGTGATTTCTGGGCATAAATAGAAAATAAATAGAGCAACATAGAGCAACAGAGAAACGGAAGTACTTTGAGGAATTAGCGTTAGATTCCTCGTTCCTCATTCCTCATCCCTCATCCCTAATCCTTCATCTCTTTGTACTTAGTCATTCCATTCTCCTTGAGGTGGTACAGGAGGATTGCGCTGAAAAGTCCGAGTTAGGTCGGTGTTGTCGTTTCTTTCTCCCCGCAACCACTGTTTAATCGCTGCTTCAATCACTCGACTAGGATCGCTGGTTAAATGCTTGATCTGCTCTAATACCTCTAGGTCTAAATCTACAGAAACCTGGACTTTATTCGTTATTCTAGCTTCAGCGCTAGATTCATTGTTCTTGAGGGGTTCATCATTCATAAACGTATTACCTGATTCTACTTCCATTTTACCCACATCAATAGAAACCCTAGCTCAAAAAATCTCTTATCTTCGAAAAAATCTCTTAGAGATGTGGAAAATAAGTAAAAATGAACATTACAATATATCAAATAGTAACTTTTAAATATTCTTAACTCTGATTAACTTTTATGACTGAAGTTCCCGTATCTCGCATCCGCAACTTCTCAATCATTGCTCACATCGATCATGGTAAATCTACCCTAGCCGATCGCATGTTGCAAGATACTGGTACTGTTGCTCAAAGACAGATGAAAGAGCAGTTCCTCGACAATATGGATCTCGAAAGAGAAAGAGGGATTACAATTAAGCTACAGGCGGCTAGGATGAATTATACTGCCAAAGACGGACAAGATTATGTCTTAAACTTAATCGATACTCCTGGACACGTTGATTTTTCCTATGAGGTGTCTCGTTCCCTCGCTGCTTGTGAAGGAGCATTGTTGGTAGTAGATTCTTCCCAGGGAGTTGAGGCGCAAACCTTGGCAAATGTCTATCTAGCTTTAGAGAATGATTTAGAAATTATTCCTGTACTCAATAAAATTGATTTACCAGGTGCAGAATGCGATCGCGTGGCGCAGGAGATTGAAGACGTAGTAGGCTTAGACTGCACGGATATTATTCAGGCTTCGGCAAAAGTTGGTCTGGGGGTAGATGATATTCTTGAAGCGATCGTACAGCAAGTTCCTCCACCAGCCGATACGGTAAACGAACCTCTACGAGCCTTGATTTTTGACAGTTATTACGATGCTTATCGGGGAGTGATAGTTTACTTCCGAGTTATGGATGGCAAGGTCAAAAAGGGTGACAACGTACGGCTGATGGCATCGGGTAAAGAGTATGTCATTGATGAGTTAGGAGTTCTTGCCCCGACTCAGATTGAAGTTGATGAACTCCATGCGGGAGAAGTAGGTTATTTTGCCGCAGCGATTAAGGCGGTAGAAGATGCCCGTGTGGGAGACACAATTACTCTCGTAGAAGCCGCCGCCCCTAAACCTCTCCCTGGCTACACTGAAGCCAAGCCAATGGTCTTCTGTGGTTTATTTCCTACTGATTCTGATCAGTATCCTGATCTACGAGATGCTTTAGACAAGCTCAAGCTCAATGATGCGGCTTTATCCTATGAACCCGAAACATCTAGCGCCATGGGTTTTGGTTTCCGCTGCGGTTTTCTGGGCTTACTGCATATGGAAATTGTCCAAGAAAGATTGGAACGAGAATATAATTTAGAATTGATCACCACCGCCCCCTCAGTAATTTATCGCGTGACGACAGTTGAAGGGGAAGTAATGGAAATTGATAATCCTAGTTTGTTACCCGATCCCCAAAAGAGGGAAAAAATTGAAGAACCTTTTATTAAGTTAGAGATAATTACCCCAGAGAATTATGTGGGTACTTTGATGGACTTGTGCCAAACTCGACGGGGCATCTTTAAGGACATGAAGTACTTTACTCAAAATCGTACCTGCTTGGTATATGAACTACCCCTAGCCGAAGTAGTTACAGATTTCTTTGATCAGATGAAGTCACGTACTAAAGGTTATGCCAGCATGGAATATCAAATGTTGGGCTACCGTAGCGATCAATTGGTCAAGCTAGATATTTTAGTTAATAAAGATCCTGTTGATGCTTTATCTACAATCGTTCACAAAGATAAAGCCTACCATGTTGGTCGAGCTTTAACGGAGAAACTCAAAGAATTAATTCCTCGTCATCAGTTTAAAGTGCCAATTCAGGCTGCAATTGGGGCAAAAGTAATCGCTAGTGAACACATTCCCGCCTTACGTAAAGATGTTTTGGCAAAATGTTACGGTGGTGATATTTCGCGGAAGAAGAAACTACTGCAAAAGCAAGCCAAAGGTAAAAAACGCATGAAGTCTATTGGCACAGTAGATGTTCCCCAAGAAGCGTTTATGGCTGTGTTGAAAATAGGTAAAGAATGATTACTGATTACTGAATTGCAGTCTAGTAAAAATACTCAAAAGCGATCGCCTGTTCTTCAGATTAATCAAGGCGATCGCTTTTCATCTAATAACTAATTTAATAACTAAGCTGAAATCAGAGCCAGTTGCCGACCAGAATAAAAGGAGCCCAATAAAAGGGATGACGGAATTCCCTAGAATGAATGAATTCTAATTGGGTTTGTCGTAAAGCCTGTGTTTTGTTCATTGGTTTATCTGCCTGGGTTAATTGTTGATAAAAATTAGAAATAGCCAAAGCTGTAGCTCTATCTTTTACTGACCATAAAGTGGCAATAGTACTTCTCGCCCCCGCTTTAACTGCCATACCCGCTAATCCTAGGGCTGCTTTTTCGTCTCCTACTGCAGTTTCACAAGCACTGAGGATTAAAAGCTCAATCGCTCCTTGCTGGAGATCTTGTTTTTGGAAAATACTGTCTAGTTGATTTAGGGAAATGCGACCATCCCAAGCTAGTAAAAAGGTGTCTTCTTGCAAAGAGCTAAACTGACCGTGAGTGGCAATATGAACTACGGGGTATTTAGCAGACTCGATTTCTGTTTTCAAGGCTTCTTGAGTAAATTTGCCATCCAGTAAGACAGTACTATTTAACTGATTTTGAATGTCTTCTATTTCAACTCGAACATAATCAAGAGGGGCAAAACCTTCTCGCGACTCAGTTAATCCCGCAGCTAGAGTTTTTAACTTTAATTCTTTGAGAGGACGAGGAGCTAATAATTGTAGTCCTGGTGTCAAAGCCAGGTTATATTTTTCAATCAGATAATGTTCTCCGTCGTATAATACCGCCATCGGAATATTACGAAAAACTCCATCGGGGACAAAAACCAGAGTTTCAATTTTATTTTGGGCTAAATCGGCTACAGCAGGACGAATTAGCCAGTCATACAGTTCTGTTGCTGGTTCGTAAAATCTGCGGCGACTTCTAATAGTGACGGTTTGCCGTAGTTGCTCGATTTTGTCTTTTAGTTCCGCTTCGGGAATTGGTGTCGAGTAGTGGCGCAGAGGTTGTCCTGGTATAGTGAGAATTACTTCTAGACGATCACGGAGAATAATCGGATAAATAACCGCTGCCTGACGGTCTATGTTATCAATATCGGTTGGTTGAGTATCTAAGCAAACTTCGCGGAAGTAATCGTTTAATTCTGCTAGTTGGAGTGATTCAATTGTTTGACGAGCCTTGAGCAGATGTTCCTGACTAATTTCTTCATTATTTGGCGATTGCAACAGCAAGCTAACTAGCTCTCGATAGACGGGTTCGATACTTTTACGGAAAGAAAATTGGTTGTCGATATTGGTGACAATTAAATCGCTACGCAGAGATTCTAGACTGTTAACTGCTTCGGAGTAAGAGATGATCGCACTTTTTTGCTCTCCCCTAGCAGCGAGTAATCTGCCTAGCTGCCATTGCCATTGATATTTAAGGCGATTGTCGCTACTATTTTGACTTAAAAGTAAAGCTTTTTGCGTATATGCGCGGCTTTTTGTCCATTGATGTTGTTGCTCGTAAAAATTGCCTAAAGTACCCAAAGCATAAGATTCGGCTTTCGTATCAGACAATTCTCTAGCTTCCGCGAACGCTCTTGCTAATAAAGCTTCTGGATTAGTTGTTAGTAGCTCGCTGTTTGCTTTAACCTTAGATAGACGCATCACATTTTTGGCAAAATTTACCTGGGCATAAAGAGAGCGTCGGCTTGGATGTGAAAAAGTACGCGCAATTTGAGTTTGTATCTGGGGAACTAAATAATTAACTTGTTGCCATTGTTTGCTGGCGATTAATAGGTTGAGTTGATTTAATTGAATTTCCGTTTTGCTTAACGGTTGCGAAGTAGTTAC
>JBCCNG010000210.1:0-7141 GCA_039025955.1 Cyanobacteria bacterium P01_C01_bin.72
CTCTTTCAACGGCCGAGTTTTTCCCATTGTTTTTGATAAAAAAACGATGGTTTCCAATTTAGGTAATGACCCTTCAAGTCGAATTTTACCTTTCGACCAACTATCCACCGATTGTCCGCATGACCAATACGGCAATCGAGCCTGGAGATACTTCCCTAGAGGAAATGTTTGAGGGGATTAAAGAGGGAGTTTACGCTGTTAGAATGCTCGGAGGACAAACCAACGGTGAAATGTTTACCTTTGCCGCCGCCGAAGGCTACATGATCCGCGATGGTAAAATTGCTGAACCCGTGAGCGACGTTACTTTATCGGGTAATGTCTTCCAAACTCTACAAGATATAGATGCAATTAGTAGCGATACTCTCTATACGAATGGTGGATGCGGTAAAGGGGGACAAATGCCCTTACCTGTAAGTGTCGGAGGGCCTCATATTCGGATCAAGAATGTAGTGGTTGGTGGTAGATAATTTGTAGCTAATTAATGCCTGATCAATAATAGCGATCGCTTTTTCCTAAATCTTTAAATCAAGATGAATATTTTGTGTTGATTTGGGTTAAGGGCGATCGCTTTTTTCTGGCAGCAAGTAACCGTGTAACTATAATTGCTTTACAACCTTTCACCCAGATATTCTGTAATCGCTTTATCCTTTAATAGACAACTATCTTCTATCCGATAACAAGGCTCTGCATGGTTTGAATTAGCTAAAGCTGACGCAACTAAAGATTTACTTGCAGATTGAGACTGTCGAAGTTGCTTTACTTCTGCTTCCAAAGACTCGATACGATCAACTAAGGTGCGAATTACATCCGCTTGTGAATCAGGTAAATTACCATGTTCTAGAGGATCTACCTTGACTCCCGAACGATAGATTATTCTGCCTGGAATACCAACTACAGTGCAGTTAGAAGGAACATTGTGCAATACTACTGAACCTGCACCAACACGCACATTGTTACCAATCTCAATATTGCCCAAAACTTTAGCACCGCCACCGACTACCACATTTTCTCCTAGGGTCGGATGACGTTTACCGCTTTCTTTTCCTGTACCACCGAGAGTTACTCCTTGGTAGATTAGGCAGCGATCACCAATAATTGCCGTTTCACCAATCACCACCCCCATACCGTGATCGATAAAGACACCTTGTCCAATTTGCGCTCCTGGGTGAATTTCAATCCCTGTAAAAAATCGAGCCAGATGGGAAATTAGGCGTGGGAAAAAAGGAATACCTATTTTGTAAAGCCAATGGGCAATACGATGTAAAAACAATGCCTGTAAACCTGGATAGCAGACTATTACCTCGAGCCAGTTACGGGCTGCGGGGTCGCGTTCAAAAATGATGCGAAAGTCGGCTACTAAAGAGGAAAGCATCCGTGATTATCCTTTTCTATTAATAATTTGGCATTAACGAAACCATTTTATCTTTTTCAGGACATTTCTGAACTCTACAATTTGGCGTAATATCACTCCAGGGGGATCAATTGCGTCTCAGTTTCTCAGCCTCCCTTGGTTAGAGAGTTTCTAAAACTTCTGTTTGCTGAATTACCCACTGCTCTCCTTGACGCACTAGCTGATAACGTACCAGTAGATTGTCATCGTAGGATTGATTCGGGTCTAGCTGACCAGACTGATAGTGTTGAGCGACTTCTTTTACTTCCGCATTTACGGTTGCCTTGTCTTGATTATTCGGGTCAATCACCGCTGAGCGTATATTAATGGCGTGTTCGTATTGCCGATAGGTGTTGCCCTGTTGATAGGCTATCGCTCGTTCGCGCCAGGTAGTTAGTAGCGGCTCTGCCAAAATGCTGTTGAGGCGATCAATCTGATGTTCTGAACCAAAAGCAGCGGATTTACTGTCTAACCACTTTTGCACTACCTGCTGTGACTGCTCAGTCAAGGTCAATTTGGACTTGACTGCTGCCGCCTTGGCTTTCTGTACGGGCATTTCTACCGAAGGTCGGTTAAGAGCGATCGCTAACTGGGTCTTGCTGGCTGTTTTGTTGGCAGGGGATAGTAGTAGTTTTGTCCCCAGATAGCCAACTGTGCCTACTCCTAAAATTAAACTAACGATAAATAACCAACCTTTCCAGAGTGTGTTGGGACTGCGTTTTTTATGACGACCAGGTTGTCGCCGATGGGCTTTGCTTTCGGCTTTTCTAATCACCGATGGGGGGACAGCTCTGGTTTTCTGCGGCTGGAGAGGTAGAGACAGAGGTTTGCGAGAGTTAAGCCGACGATGATGAGATGGTGGTTTACCGGAAGTATGTGTTACTGCTGCTGTGGGAACAGAATGACGTTCAATAGTTGCTGTAGCAGCACCTTGATATTGGTTTAGACTGCTATTCCCGTCTATTTCTTGTTCAGCAGCAACCACTCTAGAGGCGCTAACTGAGGTTTGTTTTTCACGAGCAAATAGATTAATGTTGCGCCACAAAGACATAATTCCTGAACTTGCAGGGCCAGTCTGAACATTCTGTGCTGCTGATTTATGGTGAGCAACGGTTTTAGTCACCACAGGAGGCGTTAATTCTTCGAGATAGGCTTGAACCTGCGGGTCAGCAAAATACTCTTTGAGAGTTAGCTGAGTAGAGGATAAATCTTCAAACTGAGCTAATACATCCTGATGTAACCACTGTTCCCCATAAAAGCACAGCCCTGGTAACAGATCAGAGCTACCAATTGAATGCTGCTGAACCTGATGCAGTTGAGCTGGATCAGCAGAACTTTTTAGTTTACGGATTGCCTTCTGAGTGTGTCCCAAAAGCAAAGCGGCGATCGCCTGTTCCCAACTAACATCCTGTTTTTCGGCTAGATAATCCAGTTTACGTTGAGCGCGGAGAATTAATTCGGGCTGCTTACAGCTAAACCCTCGTCCCAACAGAGCATAGACAGCTAAATAATTGGCGATCGCTGATTTGGCTTGACTCTCGTTGTCAAACAGTTGCTGTTGTTCACCAGAGGTAAGATAAGTCCTCAACTGCTGCACAAAACATAAAAACTGATCGAAATTTAAACCTGAACGATCTTCCCCCTTACCCTCAATTCCTTGACGCTGGTTCAGCATCGACTGCAATAAATTAAAACCTTTTTTTCTGGCAGCAGATGGCTCGGGATTCTGGGAAATTAATTCCAGCACCCGATAAGGACGGAGCTTGGCTAAGTCCTGCTCCAACTCTTCCTGTAAATGAGGAAATAAGTTCTTTTGCTGGAGTAAATCAATGCCTAGCCGACTCGATACTGCGGCGCTTTCGTATTCGCGGCGATGCCACTGTTCTCTGCCCAACTCCATATACGCCAGAGTTAAAACCAAGATCAAATCTTCTTGAGTAGTATCTAAAAAAACCTCAGCTAAATCTTCTTCTGACTCTGCTACTTCTCGACGATTAAAATCTTCAATCCCAATACATAGAGCTGTTTCATATTCTCCTAGCTCATGTAGCACAATCAAAGCGCCAACAATCTGGCTATCGGCAATTTCAATTGTCGGGTTGGCGGAAGGAATCTGTTCTGTTACGGGGGGTAATTCTATCTCTGTCTCCGCTCCTACCCCATCTGGAGAAAGCTCCCTGTCTTCGCCCTCGTCAGAGGTTACCGAATTTTCTAGATCGTCTAAAGTTACCACCGGCTCCATGTTGAGCAAAAATTGAGCGTCGTAGCTAGCTCTTTGCTCTGGATCGGACAAGACCTGAAAAGAATATTCAATCAATTGTTGACGAGCCTCAACTGCCTGCTCGCTAAATTCGCGACGCGGCTGCTGTACAAGTCGATCTTGGTAAGCCTGCTCTAGTTGTGCTGAAGTAGCTTTAACAGGAACACTTAAAATACGGTAATAGTCGAGGGGGATTCGCACGATGATAAATTCCTCTGGACGGCTTTAACGCCCTAGTAAGTGACAAATAAACAGACAAATAAACAAAAGAACAAACAACACATAACCGACATCTTCATTACGGCTAATGCCAACGTCCTAATACACTCGAATAGCCGATATTGCGCTTTTTGCCAGCATTGTAACTCAGCTTTGAAAAAACCACAGCAAATAAACGGCTTTGTTTGAGAAAATACGGGTAATTACCTAGACTTTTGTTAAAAAATATGAATCAAACTCAGCCCAAAATCATTGTGATTGATGATGACCCCACAGGTTCACAAACAGTACATAGCTGTCTGTTGCTGATGCAGTGGGACGTGGAGACGTTAAAACTAGGTTTGCTTGATAGCGCGCCCATCTTTTTTATCCTCAGCAATACCAGGGCGATGAACCCCCAAGAGGCAGGGTCAACTACTCAGGCAATTTGTCAGAATCTTAAAATTGCGATCGCTCAAGCAGATATTAGAGATTTTTTGGTAGTCAGTCGTTCGGATTCCACACTGCGGGGGCATTATCCCGTAGAAACTGACGTAATTGCGCAAGAATTAGGTGAGTTTGATGCCCATTTTCTCACTCCTGCTTTTTTTGAGGGGGGGAGAATTACCAGGGATCTGACTCATTATTTGCTGGTGGAAGGAAAGAAGATCTCCGTTGCCGAAACAGAATTTGCCAGAGACTCTGTGTTTAGCTATAGCCATGGCTACTTACCTGATTATGTGGCGGAAAAAACTCAGTCCCGCATTCTCTCAGATCAGGTGGTTAAGCTGCCCTTAGCCGACATCCGTGACCACAAAATTTTGCCCCGCTTATATAAGCTGACGAACAATCAGTGTGTGGTGGTTGATGGCGAGACTCAAGCAGACTACGATATTTTTGCGGCAGCAGTTTTAGAGGCGGCGGCAAATGGGAAACGCTTCTTATTCCGCTCTGCCGCTAGTTTACTTACTTCGTTGGCACAGTTGGGTCAACAGCCAGTGTCGGCAGCGGAGATGGCACGCTATCGAGCTTCAGATCGACCAGGGGTAGTGCTGGTGGGTTCTCATGTCCAGAAAACTACCGAACAGCTACAGCGACTATTAGAACAAGAGCAGGTCAGAGGCATTGAGGTAGATGTCGCCAGTTTGCGCGATCGCCCTGAAGAGCAAGCATCCCTACGTCAGTCTATTTCTGATGCTGTAGAGTCCGCTTTTGCTGAAAATCAAACTGCTGTAGTTTATACCAGCCGTTCCGAATTAAGCTTTGCCGATGTGCAGCAGCGATTAAAGTTTGGCGTTGCGGTTTCTGCTTTGCTGATGGAAATAGTGCAGAATTTACCTCAGTCCCTCAGTTTCTTGATTAGCAAGGGAGGCATTACCTCCAATGATGTCCTCAGCGTAGGTTTAAATCTTACCGAAGCCCGACTTTTAGGACAAATTTCACCTGGATGTTCGGTGATTCGTACAGAACCTGATCATTCCCAGTTTCCTAATTTGCCAGTAGTTCTCTTTCCTGGTAACGTTGGCGATCGCGAGAGCTTGGTTGAGGCGTGGCATCGCTTAACAATTTTGTAATCTTTCATTCCGAGAAACTTACGTTAGTATGTGAGGCGTAAAAACATCAAACCCCTAGAAAGCAGACGTACGTAGATATACGGATGATCTCGATAGTTGCATGACTAATGAACTTACTATCTCTCTAGATAAAAATGACGAACAGCCCGATTCGTCTCCTCTCGTCAATCGCTATGCACAAATTTATCTAAAACAAGATGGCGAGCAGATGTCCCTAGTACTCCCCAGTCAAGCAGAGATTAATTCTGATTTACCTTGGTCAGAAACTTGGCAAGAGCTAAAACATCTGTTAAAAACCAAGGAGCAGTCTTGGCAGGTAGGAACAAATGTGTGCTTAGTTGCTAAAGATCGGCTGCTTGATGCCAGACAATTACAAACCATTGCCGAAACTCTTGATGATGTAAAACTTTCTCTGTTCACGGTAAGTACTAATCGTAGGCAAACGGCTGTAGCAGCGGCAACCAGCGGTTATTCCGTACAGCAAAAAGCTATTGCTCAACCCTTAATTGCCACATCGTCTGACCCAGAAGAAGCTGTTTCTGCTTTAGCAGAGCCGCTGTACTTACAGAGTACGGTTCGCTCGGGAGTAGAAATTCGCCACCCAGGGACAATCATCATCTTCGGAGACTTAAATCCTGGCGGTAAAGCGATCGCTGCTGGAGATATCCTAGTTTGGGGTCGTTTGCGCGGCATCGCCCATGCAGGAGCTCAGGGAAATGCTCAATGTCGCATTACGGCGTTGCAAATGGAGTTTACTCAGCTGCGGATCGCTGACGCTGTAGCCAGAGCGCCCAAGTTAAGACCGAGACGTTTTACCCCAGAGTTAGCCTTTATGACTACCGAAGGAATTCGTTTAGCCAAAACTTCAGAGTTTACCAAACGCTATGTTTTTTCGTCGCCCAGCAAAGCATGGATTGATCAGAATCAAGCAAAATAACTACAGCTACACAAATCGTAAACAAGCAATATGAGTCGTATAATTGTTGTTACTTCTGGTAAAGGAGGGGTGGGTAAAACTACTACTACCTCCAATTTAGGAGCGGCATTAGCTAAACAAAACCGTTCTGTCGCTTTAATTGATGCTGATTTTGGACTAAGAAACCTAGACCTACTCTTGGGTTTAGAAGAAAGAGTAGTCTACACGGCGATCGATGTTTTGGCAGGAGAGTGCCGCTTGGCACAAGCTCTCGTAAAAGATAAGCGTCTCAAAGGCTTGGTTCTGCTTCCCGCAGCGCAAAACCGTAATAAGGAATCAGTTCAGCCTGAACAGATGAAGAAGATCGCTACCGCCTTAGCCAAAGGGTACGACTATATCTTGATCGATTGTCCAGCAGGAATTGAATTAGGTTTTCGTAACGCTATTTCAGCGGCAAAAGAAGCTTTGATTGTCACCACGCCTGAAGTGGCAGCAGTCAGAGATGCTGATCGAGTAATCGGTCTTTTAGAAGCTGAAGGGGTCAACAAAATTAGCCTGATTGTTAATCGAGTGAAGCCCTGGATGGTTGAAGAGAATAAAATGATGAGTGTCGAAGACGTACTTGAATTGTTAGGAGTGCCCCTAATTGGTGTCGTACCCGATGATGAAAAAGTAATTGTCGCCACCAACAAAGGAGAACCTTTGGTCTTGGGGGAATATGAATCTGTCCCGGCTAAAGCCTATTCTAATATTGCTCGACGCTTAGAAGGGGAGAAAGTACCTTTTCTCGATCTTATGGCAAA
>JBCCNG010000211.1:0-7076 GCA_039025955.1 Cyanobacteria bacterium P01_C01_bin.72
CATATGATTATGATCAAGCAATGGTTGAGAACGACCAAGAAAGATTTTATTGTAATTGGAGTTTATTTAAAGTAGAAAACTCACAATATATACAATGGTTTGTTAAACAAAATATTGATGTGTGTAATGATATCAATATCCTACACTATTCGATTTTTACTCTACATAATTTAATAGAAGTGCTAATTCCAGAAGATTCTATCATAACAGCGATGTGGAATTAGTTATGCCAAGATGTATAGATGTATTATCTAATTAATAAGATAAAGCATCACTTCTAACTCCCTATATGAGAAGCGATGCATGCGGCACAGGGTGAACGCCCAAAGCTGCGCTAGTCGCGCCTAATCCGAAGGGGCTGTGCTTTTGTCCGCGGGGGTGTATTTTTTAGTAAATCCTCCAAATTTGGAGAACTTTAAGTCTTACTCCTCCTAAACTTGGGGCAAGGGGGGATTAAGAATTAACTTGTATAAAGAACAACTTCTCAAACACTCTATAAGATGAAAAGAGAAAAAAGGATTAAATGGGAACCGCTTTTAGGAATTGCACCAACTGTTAGACTGAGAAATCTCAAGTATGAGCTTAGCCTTTTAATCTTAAATCTTGAGGATGAAATAGATGAGTCTTCGCCAATTTTGACTGTTAATTTTAGCAATTTTATAACTTTTCGCATTATTGATGAAAGCGATTTATTAATGGGTAAGTATGATGACAATAACGGTGATGACTATGAGTATTTGATCAAAATACAGAAAGAAAAAGGTTATCGTTATTGCTGGAGCTTATTTATTATAGAAAATTCTCACTATTTAAAACTGTTTCGCAGGCGTGATGCTAACATAAATTTGGATAAAAGTATTGTACACTACCTAATTTTTACAGTGCATGACGTAATAGAAGTATTAGTTCCAGAGGATTCTATTCCAACAGCAAGATGGAGTCAATCAGACTACGATACACTATCTAATTAATATGATTTGACTTATTTATTAGACAAGGTTAATAACAACGCTTATCCTTACTTTAATTAAAACTAGATGAAACCAGAAAAATTGTGCAAGCTAGAGCTACTGCAAGGAATCCCACCAAGTTTTGAGCTAAAAAAGCTGGAATATGATGGAAATCTTTTAGTAGAAGTTCAAGATATTAACTGTAATTCTTCGCCAATTTTAACTATCTATTCTGACGCTCCTTTTTCAGTACGTGTAAATACAAAATTTATTAAACCAATAAGCTCTTATGATTTGGACAAAGCTTTAGTTAATCTAGAAAAGAAATCTGAGTATGAGTATAAATGGAGTCTGTTTACAGTAGAAAATTCGCGTTATGTAGAATGGTTTCACGAACAAAGCGTTGGGATTAAAAGAGATATTGGCATTGCTCATTATTTGATTATGACAGCAGATGAAGTAATCGAAGTGTTAGATCTTGAAGATCCTCGTCCAACATTCATGTGGAATTAGATGTTTTCTTTACAGTTAGAGCGATCAGTTGAACTTGCTAATTGAAAATTATCACGATGGTGAAATGTGTTTTGGAAAATGCGTAAAACTTAAGTAGTTAGTTCAAAAAAAATTTTCATTCAAGGTGCTTTCTGTAAATTTTGGGAAGCGTCTTTTTTTGATAATTATTTGAATTTATGATCAAGCCATGGTGGAGAATAAGAAAAAATATTTTTAGTAATGCGATCGCCATCTAGATAAGTTTCAATCTATATTTAGCGTCATGTAAAAATAAAAAAACTATCAGTAGTAGTTGACTAAAACTGGTTTGTCTTAACTTGTCACCATTGGGCATTGACTTAGCGAAAACTATGGAAGCTGATAGCTAACTTAAATAAAGCTAATACAGATTAGGCGTATGAAATATAAAATCGCTGCATTACCAGGGGAGGGAATTGGATTAGAAGTAGTGGAGGCGACGCTAGCTATTTTGCATCAGGTAGCTACCAAGCATCAGTTTGAGCTACAGGTAAACTATGCCCCAATTGGTCAAGAGGCACTAGCTAAATACGGTGTACATTTTCCTGTCACTACAGCCAAGGTTTGTAGCCAAGCGGACGGGATTCTCTTTGGTGCGGTGAGTAAAGGTGGGCTATTGGAGTTGAGGAGAGAGTTTGATTTTTTTGTTAATCTACGTCCAGTCAAAGTATTTCCTAGCCTAATTAATAACTCTAGTTTAAAAAGCGATCGCCTGCTTGGAGTAGATATTTTATTTGTCCGAGAATTGGTGAGCGGAATTTATTTTGGCGCAGGAGCTAGAGGTGAAAATGAACAGGGTAGCTACGGCTATCACACCATGGAATACTATGACTGGCAGATAAAGCGAATCGCTCAGGTAGCTCTAGAAAAGGCGAGTCAGAGAAAAGGCTTGCTGACAGTGGCACACAAGGAAAATGCTCTGCCTCACTTGCCCTGGACTAAATTGGTGGAAGAGGTAGCGGCGGCGTATCCTGGGGTAACTGTTGAGCCGATGTTGGTCGATAATTTGGCAATGCAGCTTGTAATTAACCCGCAGCATTTTGATGTAGTCTTGGCGGGTAATTTATTTGGTGATATTTTGAGCGATCTGGGTGGTGCTTTAGTTGGTTCGGTGGGTTTATTGGGTTCTGCCAGTCTTAATCAGTCGGGATTTGGCATGTATGAGCCAATTCACGGTACTGCATCCGATATTGCAGGTCAAAACAAGGCAAATCCCCTAGGTACTCTCGCTAGCGCCATGATGATGCTAGAACAGTGGGGAGAAGTAGCAGCGGTAAAGAGTTTAACAACCGCTTGGAATAATATTTTGGATCAAGGCTATCGCACCCCAGATTTATATCTGCAAAGTACAGATACGCTAGTGACAACTCAAGGTCTAGTTGAATTGTTCCGCACGGAGATCAATACTGCCTGAGCGAGCTTAACTTTTGTTTGTTGTTGATTACCTGAAAATTAAAAATACTTCTTCGTCAACAAAGCTAATTTCTCTTTCGTCGCAGCAGGGATTTGATCAGGAGGGGTTAGGATAGCGAATTTCAAAGCGGAATGAGCGATAGATTTAGGAGGATTAGCAGCTAGCTTCTTAACAGTTTCTTTAATTACCAATTGAGCATTGACGGCGTTTTTCTGAAGATTACCAATAATCATCTCGACGGTAACGCTATCATGATCGGGATGCCAGCAGTCGTAGTCAGTAACCAGGGCAAGGGTAGCGTAGGCGATTTCGGCTTCTCTGGCGAGTTTGGCTTCGGTGAGGTTAGTCATGCCAATGATGCTTGCATCCCAACTACGGTAAAGATGGGATTCGGCTTTGGTAGAAAATGCGGGTCCTTCCATACAAATATATGTGCCGCCACGGTGGAGGTTAGATTCGGCTAAATTTAAGGACTCTACAGCATCTCCCAGGATTGTGGCTAAATTAGAACAGATCGGCTCGCCAAAGGCTATATGCGCCACTAGTCCTGCTCCGAAGAAAGTTGCCTCACGGTTTTTAGTACGATCAATAAACTGGTCGGGAATGACCATGTCTAGGGGCTTGGCTTCCTCTTTGAGTGAGCCAACGGCAGAAGCGGAGATAATGTATTCTACTCCGAGCTGCTTCATGGCATGGATATTGGCGCGGAAAGGTAGTTCGCTGGGTAACAAGTGGTGATTGCGTCCGTGACGGGCAAGAAAAGCGACCGTCGTGTCTTCTAGCTGACCGATAATTATGGCATCGGAAGGATCGCCGAAGGGAGTAGTCAGCTTTACCTCTCTTACATCTTTGAGGGCATTCATTTTATATAAACCACTGCCGCCGATAATGCCAATATTTGCTTCTGCCATAAACTTTAGTCTGCTTGCGTTTATTTGAGTTAAATTATTCTAGCGGTGACGGTTGTTTGATGCCGAAATTGTAACTAACTTTTTCTATTCTGAAACTTTTCTTGCTGCCAATTGGCGAAGTTACGTTTGACCAAATCCATACCCACTTAATTGTTAGGCTGGATTTTTTCGGGTGCATCTGCGTATATTTGACTTAAAATTTTTGCATCTTGCTCGACAACTACTTTACTCAAGCCGAGAAACTGATTTTGGAAAAGTTTGGCTACGGGATTTAACAATCCCCTCCTCCCAAAAGAGCTAAACCACTCCTTAATTTATCTCCCAGTCTCTCTTGACAACTGCCCTTCAAGCTTAACTTGTCACCAATTCCAATTGTCCTACAAAAGCCATTTCGACTAATTGCCCATTTTTATGGATTTGATTTAGCTACGGTATTGATTGAGGTAATTCGTGAGAGCTTAGAACCCATGGGCTGAAAGCGATGGTGTAAAGCGGAGAAGGAGGGATTCGAACCCTCGAACGAGTTACCCCGTTACAGCATTTCCAATGCTGCGCCTTCGACCACTCGGCCACTTCTCCTAATGATTCATGCTGCGTTGAGCGTGACTCACGAATTATAATTATACATGGTTGCTTGTTACTGTCAAAATTTTAGATCTCTATTTTTACTGTAGACTACGAATTGAGCATTTTTAGAAGAATTTACGAGTATTAAATACCTATTTATTTCATGACCAGAACTCATACCGTCACGGTTCACGATCGCGCCACAGGAAAACAATACACTGTAGAAGTCCCCGAAGACCGCTACATTCTGCATACAGCTGAAGATCAAAACGCAAAGCTGCCCTTTCTCTGTCGTAATGGCGCATGTACTAGCTGCGCGGTGAAAGTTATGGCTGGCGATCTAGAGCAACCAGAGGCAATGGGCTTGTCTCCCAAACTGAAAGAGCAAGGTTATGCCCTACTTTGTGTAAGCTATCCCCGTTCGGATCTAGAGGTGGAAACTCAAGCTGAGGACGAGGTATATCAAATGCAGTTCGGGCGATATTTTGCTCGTGGTCGAGTTCGCTTCGGTTTGCCTTTGGATGAAGACTAGAGTATTAAGGACGTACTAGAGTTTTGCGATTAAAAACTAAGAAACTGGTTGATCCCTGGTGCTAACTAAAATGAGCCACATACTCGCGAATACTGGTAAATCCTCAAGCAGGTACTAAACTATAGGTCTTTAGCTGTAGAGTATTGATGGCAAAGGGAATACTGATGCCATTTTCGATTACCTCGATCGCCACTTTGGCAATTTGACCTTGCTCTTGAGCTATGCCGATAAAGGTTGTGCCGCTACCTGCTGCTATTTTACTTAGCCCAGAAAGACTAAACTCACCTAAACTTTGATTCTGGCGATCGCTTACTCTGACCACGGCGGTAAAAGGAAAGGGAGCTGGTGTTCCAGATGGTACTTGAGGATCGGACTGGATGTTGACCCCCACACCATAGAGAGGACGAGAAAATTCTAAAGACAAAGCCCCAGGATTGCTAAACCCTGTAAACAATAGCTGTTCGCCAATTTCAAATGTCCCAGGAAAAAAATGATTCTGATTGATGCGAGCTATTTTTCCTTGCGGCACGCTGACCTTCACCTTCTGTTTGCCCCTGGATATAAAATCGAGCTGATGACCGTATTCGGGAAAAGGAGGCGGGAATTCTGGAGATAGAGACGATTGAGAATCGATGGTTGCCCAGTCGAGGTAGTCATCGGCACTAAAGTTGTAAGAGTTAGAGATTAATTTGGCAGGTTTAAACACGTTTTAAATACCTCTCGTTAGTTTTTTTGACTAAAGTAATCCAATGTTGCGCAGAGCGATAAATTTCGGAATAGGCAACTGTGGTATTGGGTATGAGATCGAAGAAGGGCAGAGAAAATAGCTGGGGAAATAATCGGTGAAGAGTACGATTGATGGTCAGCCTAATTAGGAACAGAATAAACATCCCTTTGGTTAGGGGAAGGGCGTGATTGGCTAGTTCTCTTACAGCATGTGCATCGGCAATTCTAGATTGAGAATATTGGGGTAAGGTTTTTGTCCAGTCGTCGCTATAGCGATCCAGCAAAGAATCCAACACCATCACATCCTCCAGGGCAGAATTACACCCCTGTCCAATGGAGGGGGAAATCGCATGGGCAGCATCACCGATAATTAGCACGCTGTTTTGGTAATGATATCGACTACAGCTAACTGTCCAAATTTGAGCTAGGTCTTTTTGCAAAAACTCTTGGGCTTCCTGTGGAGAAATGCTGCTGGCGATTGCGGGAAAATTGACGCGAAAAAAGTCCAGCACTTCCTGTTCATTTTGTAAGTGGTCTAAAGTCAGATTGAGATCGCCAATAAAAAGAGTACAGCCGACCGTTTGATCTCTTTGTCTGGAGGCTAAGAGGGTAATCCCATCAGGCGATCGCCAACCGTACACTCGACCTAACTTCAAAGTAGCTGCGGTATGGGAGCTGAGGGAATCGAGAAACAAGGTTTTATATTTTAGATGAATTGGTTTTTTCTCAAAATCAATTCCTGAATGCTCTAAGCAATCTTTTCTAACCTGGGAATGAACTCCGTCTGAACCAATTAAGAGGTCGTAGGGGGCAGCTATGGGGGTCAGCGACTCAATATTGTCCCTAGAGGGCTGGATTGGTTGAAATATTGCTTGCTTACTTTCCAAGTCTGTCTGAAGAAAGCGGTGTGCAAAATGAACTTTAACGCGATCGCTAGCGTAATTGTTTTCTAGATGATTTAGCAAAGTAATCACCAAAGTCTTACGGTTAATCGAAACTAGTTTTTGCTGATCTGACCTAAACTTACGGCGATTGTTATTGAAGCAAATTGTCCCCTCTATTTCAATTCCTGCTGACTTAATCTCCTGCTCTAAATTCTTAATTTGCCGACAGGCTGCTAATCCACGTTGACAGATGATCAGAGGATAATTACTAGAGCGTTCCTGGGGAATTGTTCTCGGATCGCTTCTGATTTCATAAATTTCTACCTGATAATTCCGACGACGCAGTAAATAAAGCGCCAACAAGATGCCTGATGGACCCGCGCCTACTATCAATACTTTTTTTGTCATTTGCTCGCTCAATTTATGATGAGAAAAACGTACTTTGATCTCAAATACCTAAAAGATTTGAGATCAATTAAATCTTTGCCTTAAACAACGAACAAAACGTGACACTTACAAAAGGGCTACACGTCTTTTAGCATTATCAATGGTTAATTTGTA
>JBCCNG010000212.1:0-7062 GCA_039025955.1 Cyanobacteria bacterium P01_C01_bin.72
AAAACCCGAACCACCATCAATGTTATCGTCACCCAAGCCTGCAAAGATAAAGTCGTTACCTGCACCTGCATCAATCACATCATCGGAGACGTTATCATAGCCCAGGTCAATGTGATCATTACCACTGCCACTATGAATTTCCAAGCTGCTATCATTATCGAGATCTATATGAGCAATGTAACCAGTCATATATGAATTGATCTCAAGAACAGGATTGAGATTTACCGAATTTAACCAGAACTGTAGGTCTTCACTGTGGTCAGAGTAATCGGCAATCACATTATTACTATCCCCTGTGTCAATAACAGTTATAGGATTATTTCTCAATGCAATAATTTCTTCAACTGAGAAAATTTGCCCTTCCACATCGATACTTTCGATACTGTCAGGAGAACTAGCATAATTTTCGATCACTAACTTGCCCTCAGAAGAGTCAACAGCATCAAAGATAAGATTGTTTCCTTCAAAACTTAAGCTAATATCATCCAGAGTAATATCCGAATTAAACACAATTATGTCGTTATCACCAGAATCATCCGAAATAAGAATATCGCTAGCTCTCTGAATATAGTGATAAGTATCGCTACCCGTACCACCGTTGATTGTCCCGTTATCAAAACTTATTAAGATAGAATCATTTCCTGCACCAGCATGTATCTCATAATCATATAAATTGCTACCTATTTCAATAAAGTCATTACCACTGCCGCTTTGAACAAAGAAGCTTTCAATATTATTGAATTCAAAACGATTTTCATAACCATCACTTATGTAAGAATTCACACTTATTGAATTGTCTGTATATTGGTAGAATCTTAAATCTTCGCTCTGGTGAGAATAGTCAGCTACCAGTTGATCTTTACCTTCGCCACCATCGATGATCGAGTTCATCGGATAAGGTATTGGTTCGTCAGGATTGCTATCCCCCGTTAAAGCGACCAAGATATCATCTTGGTATGAACCAATTAAATCGATCGCCTCAATGTTGCTAAACTTGATAGTGTTCAAGCCATAATGGTATTCACCGCTATTGCTATCAGTTAGCTGGGAAATTACTCTCGCGTGAGGAGTAAGTAGACTAAAATCGAGTCGCAGCACATCAAAACCCGAACCACCATCAATGGTGTCGTTACCTAAACCTGCGGAAATAAAGTCATTACCACCACCTGCATCAATTAGATCATCGGAGAAATTTTCATAGCCAAGGTCGATTTGATCATTCCCACTGCCACTAATAAATTTGAAACTCTCAATGTTATAAAAATCAATGCGGCTGTTGTATCCTGTCATGTATGAGTGGACTTCAATCGAACCATCGATACTTGGATAGTCATAGCCTGTGTAATTTTGATGACCTTGAAGATTGAACATCAAGTCTTCGCTCTGGTGAGAATAGTCAGCCACCAGTTGATCTTTGCCTTCCCCACCATCGATGATCGAGTTCATCGGATAAGGCATTGGTTCATTAAGATTGCTATCCCCCGTTAAAGCGACCAAGATATCATCTTGGTATGAACTAATTAAATCGATCGCCTCAATGTTGCTAAACTTGATGGTGTTCAAGCCATAATGGTATTCACCGCTATTACTATCAGTTAGCTGTGAAATTACTCTCGTCTCAGGAGTAAGCAGACTAAAATCGAGTCGCAGCACATCAAAGCCCGAACCGCCATCAATAGCGTCGTTACCCAAACCTGCGAAGATAAAGTCATTACCAGCACCCGCATCAATTAGATCATCGGAGAAGTTTTCATCGCCAAGGTCGATTTGATCATTCCCACTGCCACTAATAAATTTGAAACTCTCAATGTTATAGAAATTAATAAAACTGTTATATGCCGTCGTATGTGAATGGACGTTAATAGAGCCATCTATGCTGGGATAGTCATAGCCAGTGTAGTTTTGATAACCTTGAAGATTGAACATCAAGTCTTCGTTGGACTCTGAATAATTGATAGTTAACTCATCATTTCCAGCTCCTCCATCAACCCAATCATTCCCTGAGCTGAGTTCAATTTGATCGTCTCCTTCCAAAGCTAAGATATCATCGTCTAAGATTGTGTCTGATAAAAAATCGTTATTTTCTGTTCCTATAATTTGATTTTGCGGCATAGTCAAAATTATCATTTAAAGCGTATTCGATTTAGATCGCCTGAGAATTCTATGGTTATAACCACAAACACCATTGGCGATGCTATATCTAATTGATAACTCTTTTAAAATCTTTGGAGGTTGATATTCGTCACAAGCTCGTTGATCTTATGTATGATGTCTTAAATTTATTTGGCGATCTCCTGTATTTAAAACTAAGAATTAAAGCTGTAATTTTCTTTTTTAATTGCGTTGAAAACTACAGTAATTAAGCTGCACTTCATCGAGATTGCATCGTGCTACGTTAATGATGTAATCGATTGACATAGAGAAAATCTAAAACAAATTTTAAAGCAGAGGGGGTTCGACTAAACTTACAGTTAGAGTTCGCGCTGACAGAAAATACATATGGACAATCTTGCACTTTGGCAACGCTATCAAGACTGGCTTTACTCCAACGAAGATTTAGGAATCTATCTCGATATTAGTCGGATCACTTTTGATGCTGCTCAAATAGAACAGCTTAAGCCCAAGTTTGACCGAGCATTCAAAGACATAGAGGCTTTAGAAGGTGGTGCGATCGCCAATCCTGATGAAAACCGCATGGTAGGTCACTACTGGTTGAGAGATCCTGACCTAGCGCCAACCGCTGAACTAAAACAGGATATTATTGACACTAACAACAGTGTGATTGAGTTTCAGCAAAAAGTCCACAGCGGAGAAATTCATCCCCCTAATGGTGGTAAGTTTACTGATATTTTGTCAATCGGCATTGGTGGATCGGCTTTAGGCCCTCAGTTTGTCGCCCAGGCATTAGCCCCCAATGAGCCTCCCCTCAAGATCCATTTTATTGATAATACTGACCCCGCAGGCATTGATAAAGTAATTGCGGGTATAGATAATTTAGAAACAACTTTAGTATCTGTAATCTCCAAGTCTGGCGGTACACCAGAAACCCGTAACGGGATGCTGGAGGTAAAAAAAGTATATGCCGAGCGCAATCTTGATTTTGCTGCCCATGCTTTCGCCATTACAGGAAAAAGCAGTAAGTTAGAGGCGATCGCCGAACGTGAAGGTTGGCTAGCAATATTTCCGATGCGTGATTGGGTTGGGGGACGTACTTCGGAGTTATCTCCCGTTGGCTTGGTAGCAGCAGCACTTCAGGGTATTGATATTCGGGCAATGCTGGAAGGGGCAAGAACAATGGATGCCCTAACTCGCAAACCTAGTCTCAAAGATAATCCTGCTGCCCTACTAGCGATGGCTTGGTACTGTGCTGGACATGGCAGAGGGGAAAAAGACATGGTGATTCTACCCTACAAAGACAGCCTCTTACTCTTTAGCCGCTATCTCCAACAGCTTATTATGGAATCTTTGGGTAAGGAGATGGATCTTGATGGCAAAGTGGTTAATCAGGGAATTGCCGTCTATGGTAATAAAGGTTCAACTGACCAACATGCCTATGTTCAGCAACTTCGTGAAGGGGTAAATAACTTCTTTCTTACCTTCATTGAAGTATTAGAAGATAGAGCGGGAGAATACCGAGAAATTGAGCCTGGTATTACTTCAGGTGACTACCTCAAAGGGTTTTTATTGGGTACTCGTACTGCCCTTAATGACAAGCAGCGAGATTCAATTACCATTACTATTCCCAAAGTAAATGAGCGTATTGTCGGCGCTTTAATTGCCCTCTATGAGCGAGGAGTTAGTATTTATGCCTCTTTGGTAAACATCAACGCCTATCATCAGCCTGGAGTAGAAGCAGGAAAAAAAGCCGCCGCCGCAGTATTAGAGATTCAGAAAAAGGTTATCGAGACTTTGCATCAAGCAGATTCCCCTCTTTCTCTCGATGAACTAGCTGCTAAAGCACAAATAAAAGATGAGGTGGAAACTGTTTACAAGATTGTGCGGCATTTAGATGCCAACGAACGTGGCATTATTATCCATGGCAACTTGGGTCAGCCTAGCTCGCTCAAAGTTTCCTGGCAATAGTATTTCTCCCACGTCATAAACAAATAGCTCGATCGCCCTTTACCAGAAATAGTAGGGGGTATTTTTCGGACTTATCATCGCAAAAGAGGACTACATTTAATTGTTATGTATCTAGTAATTGGTCAGTGGCGTATTCCTTGGATTTACAGAGTCTACAGAGGAAAAGGTCATTTGTCTCCTACCGATTTGGGCAGAAGGTTGCTGACTACTTTACCTAAAATACTACGTAAAGGCTTCCGAGTCATGGTTCTAGCAGATAGTGCCTTTGGTACAATTGCTTTTCTCAAGACAGTTCGTCGTCTCAAATTCCATGCCTTAGTCGGAATCAGAAAAAGTCGCAAACTAATTGATGGTCGCTCAGTTTCTCAATTGTATAAAGGTGGTCAACGAATTTATTTAGTGGGATTACCTTTTCCTGTTACAGTAGAGCGTTATTATTTTAAAAGAGAAGACGGGAAAATGGTCAAGCGATATATTTTATGTACTCGCCAGCTAAAAATCGCTACTTTGATTTGGTTGGGTAAAAGAAGGTGGAAAATCGAGGGTTGGTTTAAAACAATTAAACATCGATTCAGTCTTCATAAATTCGGACAAGGGACTTTTCTAAGAGTTCATCGCTGGATAGTTTTATGTTTGATTTCCTTTGTCTTGGCTTTGTGGGGCTACTCGATTAGTGGTTTTGATCGGATACCAGATTGGGGAATAGCTACTCAAGCTGCTATGGAGATATTCTTTCCTAGTGTGGTTTTAGATTCGCTACTCAAGGATATAAAAAGGCTAAGACCGATTGCTCTACAACAGGGTTTGGATATTCAAATCTCTAGGTGCAAAATATGAGGTTTCTCTTCTTTCTGGAAGCAGATTTTCGATTCTTCTCTACTGGTCATCTTTAAGTGCATAACGTCTTGTCATATTATTATTTTTGACTAAAATTTTACCACTTTTATTAGCGATCGCTTCTCTAATTGATGACACGCCCTAATTAGAATCGCGAATTAGGTCTTGCTCAAATTCGGTAAGCATTCATCAATGTTCTCAAGTAAAAAAAATACGCTATGATTTAACCTTTTAATCCATTGATGACGTTTTTAAATTTGTTGGAGAGATCATTTAAATGTTTTGCAGTCTGGGTAGCCTCTTTACGCCCATACTCATTAGAAAGCTCAACAACAGCTTCGCCCATTTTCCGATACATTTGACCAAGCTCTTGATAAACGAGAGGGGTTGCCTCAATTAGAATGGCACGGCGGTCTTCAGGATGAGGTTTGCGCTTAATGAGTTTTCGTTTTTCAAGTCTATCCAGTAATGCTGTGATGCTTCCGCTGGTCAATTCTAATTTGCTGCCAATATTTTTTGGCAGCATTGGGCCATGCTCAAGTAGGTTCAAACAGCGCAAATCATTACGAGAAATTCCAACTTTATCAGCAATTGCAGCGTCGAACTCATCCACTACAGCGTGTAAATTACGGCATGCCTGGATAAGCCCATGTTGATCCTCTGGTGGTGGTTTTATGTTTTCTGGTCTGCTCATATTTATATATTATGGTGTATTTAGCACGCTTGACAAGTATCTTGATTATCAAGTAATATTTGTCAATAGTTTATAAAGGAGAAAAACATGCTTATTACGGGACTTGGAATCGGTATTTTTGTTGGCTTGATATTATTGATTATCATGACACCGCGCGTTGTTGAATATGTTGAAACCATCACCATTAAGGGTAGCGATGCAGAAATCTATGATGCTATTCGGTATCAGGAAAGCTTGATGGAATGGTCGGCTTGGCCAAGTGAGACCAGCTCAACATGCCATGTAGAAGCCCAAGACGGTGAAGTGGGTGCAATGACAGTATTCGTTGATAAGAAAGGCAAGCGTTTTGGTCATCAAACCGTTGAGAAGCTATCGTCCTGTCGATATGTCAGCTTTGGTCTTGAGAGTAAAGGTCCACCGCATACACCAACTTTGAATTTTTACATTACCCCGCAAAGTAATAATGGATGCGTTGTGATGCTGCATTTCCGCAATCATATCACGCCACCGTTCCATGTCATGCTTCGCTTGTTCGGTATTGTAAAATGGACGCGCGAAATGCACCTCAAAGATTTAGATGGCTTAAGACGCTATGTTGAGAATGCAGAAAACTATAAAGGGCAACCCCTACAAAAGGCATTGTCTGAAAATGATTTTGCTTTTGGATAATTTCTCAGCGAAACTTGTTGACTTTTAATATTTACTGTAGCGGTCGCTTAATTAAGCGACCGCTTTTTTATTTAAGAGTTATCTGTTTGTTCTCAGGTGCAAGATATGAGGTAACGGCAACAACATCCTCTATGGATTCGGTGGCTTAGACACTCTCGAAACAGGAAACAGTAACGATACTCTCGATGCTGGCAGTGGAAATGATACCCTCCTGAGTGGTGAAGGAGATGATATTCTCTACAGTGGTGCTGGTAACGATCTGCTTCGTGCTGGCGATGGCAACGACGTTCTCGATGGCGTTAGCGGTAATGATTTTCTCGCTGGTAACAGCGGTGATGAACGACTCAACGGTGGCGGCGGCAATGACACTATTTTAGGCGATCGCGGGAACGATACCCTAATTGGTGGTGGCGGCAGCGATGTTCTGGTAATTGACAATCAGGGTGGGACTGATACTATTCCTGACTTTAATTTTGGTTCTGATATAATCGGCTTACGGGACGGCATCACTTTTGAGAATCTGACTATTACCCAAGGTGCTACTGGGGCTGTTCTTACCTTTGAGGGGAATGCTGTGGCGATCGTTTCTGGGGCAAGCCCCGATCAGCTAAACGCCGATGACTTCGTGATTTTCGATTTTTAAAATCTAGTTTCAAGCCAGTTTTGAGCTTAATATTTCTGGCAAGCTCAAATTCGTTTCAGCCAATAATTATCATTAAATAAATTTTCATAAATAATTATTCAACAGCAATTTTGGCAACAATCTTGCTGTTTTTATT
>JBCCNG010000213.1:0-7004 GCA_039025955.1 Cyanobacteria bacterium P01_C01_bin.72
AATTGTGACTCCAAAATAGCCAATCTAAATCAACTTGTTTCGCTTTTTTATATTTGGGGTTAGCTGTTGGTTGTGGTTTATATCTGCTCATCAATCAAAGCAATCTTTGAAAATAGCAAACTTGAGATTAAGCATCAAGATAACTTAAACTAATGTAGTTAACTGCAAAAAAGTATTAATGTTTTCTCTCAAAAATATTGCGATCGCCAATAGTGAGAATTAATTAATGGTTTTCAATCTTCTTTTTAAGGGAATAAAACGCAAAATCAGACCAATAATTAGAGATGCCATAAAAGGGAAATAGAGTAACCAAGATTCTGATATTCTTTCGCTGAAAGCAACGGTAAAAGATAACCATAAATAATACATTCCTACGGTGTGTAAAATTTTCCAACTTCTTCTACCCAAAAGAGTGGCGGGAGGTTCAAAAGAAGTAATTGTCATCAAGATAATAAATACATATCCTAAATTTGCTCCATGATTATCTCTGACCATGTTTTCCGAGGTAAGAATTGCCACTGCTGCGATCGCAATGGCATGGTATCCGTGAGATATTGCTATCGATAATCCCAGATAGCGATGGTTGGTTATGAGCCAATTACTAAAAGAAGTAGATTTGATTCTGCGGAAAGAAGACGCTGTAAATGCTAGTAGAAATAGGATGCAAGAAGTCCGTGCGGTAAATCTGATAGCTATCCGCCAGCTGGCTTCATTAAGACCATTCAGCAATAGTATGAACACTAAAGCTATACCAATAATAGCGGTAGACCATTGGACAATCTGCCACTTCTGGATCGGTAATATTCTTTTCATAACTCTTGTTTCAATTGACTAGAATATTCAATACCACTGATAATGCGGGTTCTCATCCATAAGAATAAAGGCAAGGCGAAAGATAAACCGATCGCTAAATTTAATACTACATATAGCCAGGGGAATTTCAGATTTATTCTTTTTCCTTCTACGAATACAAATACCCAAAACACAACTGAAGAGATAAGTAAATCGAAAGCACAACCCGTAGAAATCCGATTGGCAGATAGCTGTGACCAAAATAGAGATAAGTCCAGACCTTCATTGGCAAAAAAAGAAATCAATTGGGAGTAAGGTAAAATAAATCCGAGTACTGCCAAGATTAAATAAAATATTTGCATGACTATAATCAAAATCTCTAATAAATTGCTAAAACTTAGTTTAGAAATTTATTAGATTTAAGTCTGGTCTATTATTCTCAAAATTGTTCTATTCTTATGATTGAGTTAGGAAAAGTCGAACTAAATCAGAAATTACTATCGTCCTTAAAATAAATTGCGATAGGATCTAGGGGTAATCTTAAAATGTTGACGAAATACTCTAGTGAAGTGACTTTGATTTTTAAACCCGACTTCGTAGCAAATAGCAGCAATAGATAAATTTCTCCGACGCAAAAGAGTTTTCGCAGTTTCCAAACGACATTGAGTAATATACTTATAGGGGGATATTCCCATAGATTGCTTGAACAAACTAGCAAAGTAATTAGGAGTAATCCCGATCAAATTAGCGATTGTAGCCAGAGTTAGATCTCGATCTAGATTCTCTTGAATATATTCAATAACTACTCGTAGTTGATAGGGTGCTAATCCTCCACGATATTCTTTGACTACAGAATTTTTAACACCATATCTTTGTAATAAATGCGCCCCTAGGGCGGTAGCCATCGAATCAGCATAGAACTTGCTATCTTTCCCCGCTATTTCAAGTTCCGTTTTTAGTGCCAACGCCATCTGTTGAATCAGAGGATCTCGCAACCGCAACTGTGACTGTAACTTGACTTTGGGAACGTTGATTTCCCCTATTCCTCTAAGCAAACTATCGGGAGATAAAAATAATTCGAGTAAAGGAACTTCCCGATCTATTTTTACTCTGGGAAACAATTCTCCCGCAGCAACTATAGCTATATCTCCCTGACTGTATTGTTCGTGATGCCATTGTCCATCAATTAAAAAACTGCCTTGAAAATCACCTAAACAAATTACCAGACAATGAGTGGGAACAACGGCTTCGGGCATTTGTCCTGCTGGCTCAAGTTCATAGATTAGACTGATATTATCCCACTCAGCGCGATCGCTAACCAGTATATGTTTATGCTCGATATAATCTCCATATATATCAGTGGGAAAGTCTTCTAAAGTCATGAGTTGTAATTAATTCTAATTAAATTGAGTTTAACTAAGTCGAGCAGTTCCATTTTTCTGAAAAGTTTTGGCTCACAAAAGTTCGGCAGTGGCGTTTGCTGAACACAAACTGATGTTGAGATTGGCGCAGAAGTTGTGATCAAATTATCCCGACATCATGCTGCTAGCCCATCGCGGTTTTGCTAATCATCAGCTAGTCCGATGGCTGCAAAATAGCAACTGGCATTATTGTTTCCGTTTACCGTCTGATGTTACTCTTCATGGTGCGATAAGACATCCAATTGAATTAAAGTATCTTTATCCAGCAAAATCCGAAGCAATTGTTTATCATGACGTAGGCTTATGGTTCGACGGAGAACTGCGTTGTAATATAGTTTTAGCGAACATCAAGGGAGTCAGAGAACCTTTGGGCAGTGCGAGGACGAATGCCCTCCAGTCGTCGAAGAAGACGAACTGCACTTCCGCACTGCACGGATGAAGACCCTGCTCTACAAACTTTTTGGCAATATGGATTACGCTTCCGCGTTGAGGAATTATTCCTAGATTCTAAATCTGGAGCTTTTCAATTGAAAGAATCTAGAACCAGAGACTGGCAATCTCTCAACAGACTGTATTTGGTGCGGACGCGAAGCGTCTCAGTCGCCTGACGACGATCTGCGTGAATGCGCTGCGCTTTAGCTCTTTTATTTGCTACTGCTCATGGTGTGACGATTAACTCAATGGACTAAGAATTTAGGTCGATCCACATTGGAAGCGTGGTTGAGTTATCTCAAAATTGATTTGCCTTGGCTCAAGGGTGTTTGACACAAAGGTCGCGATCTATTCTTCCCTACCACTTTATCCTCTCAAAATCTTCAACCTTGCTTTGCCTCTGAAAAAGCCAAAAAAGATTATTATGACGCTATTTGGTTTAGTCGTCTTTAGGGAATCAAATGTTATTCTGTTTGACTTTCACTGAGATGTGTCAGGCAGTCAGCTTTAGGGAAAGATAGAAAAATTATTTTGATAAAAAACTATATTTATCAGTGGTCTGATACTATTGCTTTCTATCTAGCCCGAGCGCAAAACATAACCAACACTTCTAACTGTATGGATTAAACGTTTTTCTTGCTTTGCCTCTAGCTTGATTCGCAGGTAGCGAATATAGACTTCAATAATATTAGAATCTCCCATAAAATCAAAGCCCCAGATCGACTCAATAATTTGCACCCTAGTTAAAACCTGGAGGGGATGGAGCATTAGATACTCCAGTAGATTAAATTCCTTGGCTGTTAGATTGATTAAACGCTCGCCCCGATAAACTCGGCGAGAGAGGGTATTCAACTCCAAATCTTCAAATAATAAAATAGGCGATTTTTCCTGACGATTTTGACGCAGACGCGCATTAATGATCGCCAAAAATTCTGGCATGGAGAATGGTTGCGATATACAGTAATCAGCTCCCGAGTTGAGAATATCAATCCGACTGTCAGCATTCTGCTTCTCGGTTAAAGCAATTACAGGAACATACTTGTTGGTAGAACGTAAACAATAGTAAGTATTAAAATTAGAAAAAGAACAGGCATTCCAGTCTAGAATAACTAAACTGGGTTCTCGCTGATGAATGGCGATCGCAGCGGAGATCCCATCATAGAATACTTCTACCTGATAGCCTTCCTCCTTTAGCTGATACTCAATCAATTCTGTTAATTGCCCTGTTTCAGCAATCAAAAAAATACGTTCGAGTTTAATTTTTGTGGCAATATTTTGCTGCTGCTTACCTAATTGCGACGGTACTTGTGGTAGATTCTGCATAAATTGAGCAATCTGCTACGAGAAATATCTAGTAAAAAAAGATTTTAAATATTACAAGCGAAATGTTTAAATAACCTTTAGTTTTGGGTATTTTTTATATTTACTTACAGGTTAACTATATTAAAAAAATCTGAGTTTTTCTCACTGATTATTGCTCAAACTAATAGATTATTGCCAATAATTTCTTAAGCATTCATTAATACACCAAAGTGCTGCTTGACAATACTGAATTAAACAATATTTTGTTTGCTTAATATAAATTAAAAATAAGTTGTTTAATTTATAACTAGTGTTCAGAAGCTGATAGCTCAAAGCGTAATATCTACGAAGTTGAGTAGAGTTTTTTATGCTTACACCAAGGAAAAGAGTTCGATTCTGGGAACTATATTTATAGGTAGGCTAACTATCGTTTTATGCCAAATACATTAAAATTCATAGAACGAGAGGGGTGTCGAGGTTTCCTCGGCATACCCAATCGAGTTGTTGAAACAACTATAAGTCAGATATGCTCAGGCGCGTGAACTGCGTCGTTGTTATCTTCATCTTAAATTGACACTCCCATGCAGACCGATCCGCAAAACTTTCTACAAGATCTGGATAAAGTTGCCCAGGTAAGAGCTGAGATTGCTGACTCCATGGCAGTTATTGCTCACTCTTTAATCGAAGCAGAAAAAATTAATCAGCAGCAGTCAGGAAAACTAGAGTTAGAGCAGGATATCGAGGATCTTAAAATAGCCAGTCGCAGCTTAAGAGAAGGGGTGTTTCGACTGTTAGTTTTAGGGGATATGAAGCGAGGGAAAAGCACTTTTCTCAATGCGTTAATTGGGGAAAATCTCTTGCCTAGTGATGTCAACCCCTGTACGGCGATTCTAACTATATTGCGTTACGGTCTAGAGAAAAAAGTTACGGTTTATTTCAATAACGATGTAGAAGCTGAAGTAATCGATTTTAAATTATTTAAAACTCGCTACACTATCGATCCTGCCGAAGCTAAACGTTTAGAGCAAGAGAAAATGTTGGCTTTTCCTCATGTTAGTCACGCCGTGGTCGAATATCCTCTAGCTCTACTGGAAAAGGGAATTGAAATTGTCGATAGCCCAGGTTTGAACGATACAGAGGCTCGCAATGAGCTGTTTTTAGGCTACATCAATAACTGTCATGCCATTTTATTTGTCATGCGAGCAACCCAGCCCTGTACTTTAGGAGAGCGTCGCTATTTAGAAAACTATCTTAAGGATCGGGGAGTAACGATTTTCTTCTTAATTAATGCTTGGGATCAGGTCAAAGATAGTTTGCTTGATCCAGATGACCCAGAAGAATTAGCGGCGGCGGCGGCGAAACTTCAGCGAGTATTCAAAGCTAATCTAGCGGAATACTGCCAGACAGAAAATAAAGACCTCTATGATGAGCGAGTTTTTCCCGTTTGCTCGCTCATGGCACTGCGTCAGCGACTCAAGGATAAGAATGCGGATTTGGCAGGGACAGGATTTCCCGCCTTTATGGGTGCATTAAAAACCTTCTTGACTCAAGAAAGAGCGATCGCCGAATTGCGTCAGGCAAAGGTCTTATCGCAGCAAACCAATATCCATGTTAGAGAAGCGGTTAACCGCCGTATACCCCTACTCGAATCCGATCTTAACGAGCTAAAAGCCAAGATCGCTTCGGTTGCTCCAGAGTTTGAGCTACTCAACGAAATCTGCGCTGATTTTAAACAAGAAATTAGCCGCATTAAGGAACAAAAATCAGCGGCGGTCGCTGATTCTTTTCATCAGTTTGTCATTGACTTAGGCAACACTTTTGAAACCGACTTTATGCGCTATCAGCCTAGTCTCAACTTCTGGGATTTTTTGTCTTCAGGGAAGCGAGAGGTATTTGAACAACAGCTTACCAAAGCCTTTGAACAGTATATTAACGATAAGCTAGCAGAATGGAGTCGAGGAGCAGAAAAAGAAATGGAGTCTGCTTTTGCCCAACTATCGCAAATTGCTACTGTCTACGGCGGCAACTATACTGACGTTACCAACAAAATCACCGAAAAGCTTACAGGACAAGCAATTCCCCGCTTTAGCTCTTATCATGAAGACAATTCACCCGCCTGGGCAAAATGGGCAGCAGGAATCTTTTCTTTAGCCAGGGGGAATCTAGCGGGGGTAGCAATGGCAGGAGCAGGATTTGACTGGAAAAATATCATGCTCAACTTTGTCACGGTATACGGTGTTGGGACGGTGATTACCGCCATTACAGGACTCGTATTAGGCCCTATCGGTTTTGCTTTATTGGGCTTGGGTATTGGCGTATTTCAGGCAGATCAGGCTCGCAAAGAATTAGTTAAGGTTGCCCGTAAAGAGTTAATCAAACATCTACCTCAGATAGCAAAAGAGCAAGCGCCCAAAGTAGGAAAAGCGATCGCCGACTGTTTTGCTACCTACGAGGAGGAAATTAGCATTCGCATGGAGCAAGATATTCAATCTCGCAAGGCTGAATTAGACAACTTAGTAGCGCAAAAACAGGCAGTAGAAATAAATCAGGAAGCTGAGATCACCAGGCTACAGGAGTTAGAATCTGAGGTTGGTCAAGGGGCAGCCGAAATTGAGGAGCTGTATCAGCAATACAGCCAAGCAATCAGTTAAGGTTAAAATTAATTAGCTTGATTAGCACCAAGCAACGGCTCTACTGTAAATAACGAAGTTATGTTGAGCCTTTGAGCTTTCTGGTAAATTCAGCGCGATCGCTCAAAATATTAAAATAATTATCCATGCTCGTTAATTCAAATAACATCCCAATTTGCTCGTTAATCGAACATAAAAAGAATTTAACATCCGCTGCATTTACGGTTTTCAAAGCTTTGACTAAAGCACCAAGTCCAGAGCTATCCATGAATGTGACTCGGTGAAAATCAACCAGAATAGTATGTACTCCACTTTCAACACTCTGCTCAATCTGATGTTGGAATTCAGCAGTTTTTGTACCGTCCAAAATACCTTCAGGTTCAATTATTTGAATAACAGAATTCATATAATTAAATAATTATTAAAA
>JBCCNG010000214.1:0-6962 GCA_039025955.1 Cyanobacteria bacterium P01_C01_bin.72
CCCATCGTCAAGACAGGAAACTTTCATTTATTCTGCCAGATTCAAAGCCACCAAATCTTCTATTTGCTTAATATTGTTGTCTCCCGCTAAATAGCCAATTCCTCGATGCAGATGGAGCGTAAACTGCCGCTTGAGGGTATCCGCTTCTGTGCCTAAACCATCCTGATGACATCTTTGCTTCAGAGCAATTAAAAGTATGTCGGCAATTTCTCCCCCAAAAACATTCCAGGCTATTTCCACCTTACTGTCGGTTTTAATTGGGACAGGAGAGGGAATACTGGGTTCGGCTAAAGAACGACAAAAAGCCCAGCGACAAAGGATATTCCATTGCTTAATTCGAGTATTGCGCTTCAGCTTAACGAGCTGATCTTCTGCTGTCTTAGCTAGTCGCACTCTTTCGATCGGATTTTGCATATTCTGTGTAGTTTTTAGATCCCTTAGTCTAAAGCTAAAATTTATGAGATAGACGGTTAATCATTATTTTAAAATAGAACAATTTAATAGAAGATAGATGGAAGCTACTAGAGTTCGCACTTCTAAAAATTTTAAAAGACTCCAGGCGCGGTTGCGAGGACAAGTGGGAAAAGCGATCGCTGATTATCAAATGATTGTAGATGGCGATCTCCTTATGGTCTGTTTATCGGGAGGAAAAGACTCCTATACAATGCTGGATCTGTTACTGAGTCTCCAGCGTAAAGCACCTGTAAAATTCGAGTTATTAGCAGTCAATTTAGATCAAAAGCAGCCAGGGTTTCCAAAACACGTATTACCTGAGTATTTAGCTTCACTAAACGTTCCCTATCGCATTATTGAAGAAGATACATATAGCACTGTTACTAAAATTGTTCCCGAAGGCAAAACCATGTGTGGCTTGTGTTCCCGTTTGCGTCGCGGTATTCTTTATCGGGTAGCGAAGGAAGAGGGTGCTACTAAAATTGCCTTGGGTCATCATCGGGATGATATCGTCGAAACCCTATTTTTAAATATGTTTCATGGTGGTAGATTGAAAGCTATGCCACCCAAGCTTTTGAGTGATGATCGCCAAAATATTATCATTCGTCCTTTAGCTTATTGTTCTGAGAGAGAAATAATTCGCTACGCCAATACTCGAAACTTTCCTATTATTCCTTGTAATTTATGTGGCTCTCAAGAAAACTTACAGCGAGGCATTATTAAGAAGATGTTGCAAGCTTGGGAAAGAGAGTCTCCAGGAAGAATTGAGAGTATTTTCCATAGCATTCAAAATGTATCTCCTTCTCAACTAGCAGATACAAAATTATTTGACTTCGCTGGATTAGAGCAAGCTGCTGACAATGATTGAATATCTTGAATTTTTTGTAAATGCAGTTTCAGTCATCAGGAAAGGTTTTAAACTGCATCTAGTTTGAGCGTGGGGTACGGCGAATTTATTTCGCCTTGTACAACCACGCTGTTGAAACCAGGAGTTTTAATTTAACTGCTCGTAAGTAATGAGTAATAAGTAATGAGCTGTTCTTGATTATTCTGACTTTAACTTTATACTCTATGCAAAACTGGAGTTTCTATTTACAAGCAGCTGACCATTGTTCTTTTGCTCCCCAAAATATTCCCATACACTGTCTGTAGCAAGAGAGAGAAAGGTTCTCAGCCCAGATTCAGCAGAGTTTAATCCTGAATTCAGATGCTCATGGATAACTAGTATGTAGCTTTAAAGCTTGATTTTAGCTGCCATAAACCACTGAATTATCTTACTAATTACCTATGGTAGCTAGATCCATAACAATATATTTTGTCCTGGGAAGATTCTCTGTATGATGACACTTTTGTCTAAACTTAATTCGCAATATCTTAAACTTGCTGGAATTGGGTTTGCTAGTTTGTTTCTGGCATTACCCCTGAATGCTCAAGGTGCTAGCGCTCAAAGTATTGCCGAGATTGCTAGCTCAAACGATTCCTTTGATACTTTGGTTTCTCTCTTGGAACATGCAGGTTGGACTGAATCATTTGATGGCTCTAATGGAAAAGTATTTACCGTCTTTGCTCCTACAGATGATGCCTTTGATCGATTACCTGCGGGAACAGTTGAAAGTCTTTTTAAACCAGAAAATAAAGAGATGTTATATGACGTTCTTGCTTACCACGTTATTGGTGGTAGCGTAACCGCAGATCAGCTTTCTTCAGGAGCAGTTGATAGCAAAGCGAGTGGATTGCCTTTACAAGTTGATGTAAGTCAGCAGGTAATGATTAATAATGCGACGGTTAGTGAAGCGGATATTATCGCTACCAATGGTGTTATTCATGCCATTGATATGGTGTTGATCCCACAGCGATAGTTTTAACGGCATTTCGCAGGTAGACTAACAAATTAAATAGGGCTTGCTTAAAAAACTGGGATTTGAGAATATATCCGTTTAAAAGCTCTTAGCTCCTAGCGCAGCGCATACGCGCAGATTGTCGTAAGACGATATCCGAAGGTGTACCATGTGCGAAGCGGCTTGCACTTGTCGCATTGAGTGTATCCTTTAGGACAAGGGCATAACATATCCTTTAGGACTGGTAAAGCGCAGCCCCATTCGGGGCAGCTCGCTAAGAGCGATCTGGATGCGAAGCATCGCCCTTACGCGCTTTTAGCCATTAGCTTTTGAAAATGATCTAGATTTTTAACTTGGATATCCAAACCAGTTTATTTTAACTCTTCGTTTTAATACCCTACAGCTATTCATCAACCTGCGAAATACCCGATATAATCAATTTACCCCTTGGATAATCACCTTAACTAAGAATTGGTTTCTCCATAAAGCGATCGCTATAATTTCAACCTCGAGACATTGAGGCTTCTCTCTCTTCAGAATTCACCCTAGTTCTGGTAGCCTTAGTTCCTCCTGTTAGATTAGAGATGATAACAAATGCAGCTAATCCTACCAAAGGACTAATTAGAGTCGGAAACCCATCGAAATCCACCGTGAAAATATTGTTAGGAATATATAACAGGGTATTATCGATGCCGAAAGTAGTAGGCATCAGCACAAAGAAAATTAATCGCGTCAGGGAACCTAAAATAATACAGGATAATGCGCCTTGCCAAGTTGCTTTATTCCAGTAAAGACCTCCCGCTAAAGGTACTACTAAACCAGCAAAACTGAGATCGAAGGCAAGTAATAATAAAACACCTGTTGCCGGAACTTTTAAAGCAAAAAAGACTCCCATAATCGTGATGACAAAAGCCATCACACGGGTGATTAATAATAGTTTGTCTCCTGTTGCATTGTGGTCATCAGAACGAATACCAATAATATTATGAGCAATAACTGAAGAAGTCCCGAGAATTGCCCCGTCAGCCGTGGAAAGAGAGGCAGATAGAATTGCAACGATAACTAACAATCCCAACAAGGGTGGTGCAACATCACCAAGTAAAGCATAAAGCATTGGTCCTTCAGGAGTAATTCCCTGATCGGCTAAAATTTGTGGTGCAGATAAAGCGATTAAAGAAAAAGGAACACCAATAATTAAAGTGCCAGCACCACCGATTAAGCATGCTCTACGAGCAGTTTCAGGACTTTCGGCTGCAAATATCCGTGCCATAAAATCGATCGCGGCAAGGTTGCCTAAACCTAAAGCTAATAAAGTCGCCCAGTTAATGACCGCCCCCTGACCAGGATCGCTTAATTGTGCCATGGCTAATGGTCCAGTATCAGAGGAAATATCAATCCCAAAATTGTTCGCAACAAAGACAAATAAACCCAAAGAACCAATAAAAGCAATACCAACTTGGATGGCATCGGTATAGGCTACAGCAAATAATCCACCACTAGCAGTATAGATAAAAACTACGATCGCCAGTAACATTATTCCCGCTGTGTAAGTTGTACCCAGAAAAGTTTGAAACATAAACCCCCCCGCCACTAAATTACCAGCTAGCAAGAAGGAGAAACTTAAAACCATTAATAGGGATGCGACTACTTCAGTTTGACGATTGTATTTAACTCGATAAAAGTCAGGGAGGGTAATCAAACCCATACGATTCATTGGTTTAGCGAAAAACATTCCCGCTAAAAATAAACATAGTGCCAAGCCAATGGGTAGAGATGCGCCAGCCCAAAAACCAAATTCCGTAACTAAGTCTGTATTACCCAGGGTAGCGTTAGAGTCTACAGACTGTGCCATTAGGGTTGCTGCTGCTAGAGGTAATACTAAACCTCGCCCCGCAACTAGATAGTTCTCACTATCTCCCTTAACTTGTTTGGCTGCCCACATTCCAATTGCTAAAGTAGCAAATAAAAATACTATAATTCCCCAGAAAAGAAGCTTTTCTGTCATAATTACTCCTGGTCGATTTTGACCATATAACTTTTTTGAATCAGAGCGATAGGAGTCCTGCCAAGAATTACTATTCGCTCTTTTTTTGTGCTTAAGATTTGCCTTACTAATCTTTTGATAGAATATTGTTGAACAATGCTCTTCAGCCAATCAAACCATTGTTCTAAATCTTCTCCTGTCTTAGCGAATACAGAAATAATGGTGATATTAAGGTTTATCTGCCGAACATCGTCGGTAATGCGATCTAGATCGATATCTAAATAGGCGTACGAGCCAACATAGGTGCAAAACAGGGCATGATATTAAGTAATGTAACAAATACCCTTCAAGCTTATAAATAAAGAAGTTTAATCTTGAGAATCAAATTTACTGGCGATCGCTATTTGCCCTAGCCTATACTGTTCCCTACTATCATTGTATTTAGATAGTTAAAGCAATCGGGATTACGAAAGAGTGAAATTTATCATGACTGATTCACCTCGATACTATACGTGGAAGGGTTTGAATTGTGCCTACACCGTTCATAGTTCTAGTAAATTTCTCGACCAAACATCAGCAATAGTTACAATCCATCCCATTGGTGTAGGATTATCAAAAGTATTTTGGCAACCTTTTATTGATACCTGGTTAGAACAAAACCCCAATTCAAAAATATACAATCCCGATTTGATCGGTTGTGGTGATGGCGATATGCCTTCTGTTGCTTATTATCCAATTGATTGGGCAGAACAACTCAAGTATTTCATTGAAAATATAGTCAAACAACCCGTTGTTTTGATAGTTCAAGGAGCTTCATTTCCCATCGCTATTAAGTTAATACAAATAACGAGTAATCCCGACTCGATTAAAGGACTGGTTTTAGCTACTCCTCCAGCGTGGCGTACCATGATCGAAGCAGCTAAACCACTCACGCAAAAATTGCTTTGGAATCTTTTGTTTGATTCTCCAGTTGGTTTGGGACAATTATTTTATCTTTATGCCCGTCGCCGTCAATTCCTCGAATCATTCTCGAAACGCCAGTTATTTGCCGATGCTCTCCAGGTCGATTCACAATGGTTGGATTCTTTAATTGAAGGAGCAAAAGACCTTCAAAGTCGCTATGCAGTATTTTCCTTTCTAGCTGGTTTTTGGCGAGAAGACTATACGTCGGATATTGCTAGTATTGAACTACCTACATTAATAGTATTAGGGAAACAAACATCCAGTATCAGTAAAGAAAGTTCCATGGAAACGCTTCCTGAAAGAGCAGATTCTTATGTCAAACATCTGACCAAAGTGCGAGTAAGTAACATAGAGGGGCGTAACGTGCTTCCAGTAGAGTCAACTTCGAGTTTCGTGAAAATCCTCAAAGACCATTGGCAATATCTAACAGACTAATTGCTCAATAGTTAAACTAAAAATTGCGATCGCCTAACTCTCCATGACTAATATTTTCGCTCTACCTTCATCACTTCCCAACAAGGAACTATTTGAATCAATCGTATCTACTGAAAACATTTTAATAGAAAGAATTATTTCTACTGGTCAATCTTCACCACCAGGGGAATGGTATGAGCAAGATAAAGATGAGTGGGTGATTCTGCTACAAGGGGGAGCCATTCTCAGTTATGAAGACAATTCGATAATAAAACTGACGGCAGGAGATTACATTTTTATTCCCGCTCATCAAAAACATCGCGTCGAATATACTTCTTCTCAGCCTCCCTGTATTTGGCTAGCCGTTCATGGAAATATAAGTAATATTTGATAGCTTACTGCATCACTTACTTAAATAATTATTAAAAGACAGTGCGATCGCCATATCAGAGAAGTGATGGAAGCAGAGGCAACAAAACAGGGACTAAAGATTAGTAAATCCCGACTAGCAGAACTTTAACCTCTGGCTGCTAGAAATTCAAGATTAGCCCGTAAGGTCATCAAGAATGAGGCTCTCTGATTAAAGCAGGATAAAGCCCAAACATAATATGTGGCCATTATGCCGATTATTTTGGCTTGTCTGATGAGTTTTGGTATCGTTAGGTTTGGGATGGGTACGGACAATAGATTGCTCTATATTTTTGGTGGGGTGAGTTTGCTGGCTGGTATGACATTGAAACAGTTAGGTAGTGTTAAAGGTGCGAAGAAGAGATTAGGAAAGTGACTAATAAGTACGAGCGAATTGAAAGTGGCGGAATTATTATCTCAAGTATTGCTGCAATAGCTACTTTAATATTAGGAGTAATAACTTTTATTCAGAGTCGTAGTCTTGAAGATTTACGTTCTGGTTTTGAGCAAGAAAGTTTATTTTCTGAAACTTTAGCTAATGCTATTGAGCATTTATCAAGTGAGAATGAAATAACTAGAAGAATGGCTGTAGTTAGCTTGGCTAATTCAGCCATAGATGAAGAACAAATCAGAGAAACTGTAAAAGTAATTATCTTATCTAGTAATTCTGAATTATCTTCTGACAAAAACAAAACGCAGAATGTCAGTGGCAAAAAAACTTCATATGATTTGTTGATTGAACTTGCTGCTTTAAATCCTGATAAAGAAAAAAAATATAAGGATGCCTTAAATAATCAAGAAATCAAAAGAATGTTAGGATTATTTCCTCCTGTTGAACTTAGCAATGAAATAGAATCTCCCTCTAATGATATAGATGATTCAACTGATAATACAAACAGTAA